>DAIEQT010000177.1 GCA_027347545.1 Ignavibacteria bacterium
TCAATTGGCAAAGGGTTTTTAACGTAACGCGCATGATGTGGCTGTTTTGGATCATACTGCATTATGCGAACATCCCGTCTATCAATGCAGTAGCATCGGAAATACTCTTTGAACTCTACGGCTTCTTGCAGCATCATAACAAGTCTTCCGGTTTCTGCATATGCGCGGAAAAAATCATCAATATTTTCCAGCCGATAAACATTTTTCCATCCACCGCCCGCATGAGGTTTGAAGAATGCCGGAAAACCTATATGCTTGAATATTCCATCCCAATCGAGCGGGAATTCTAAATTGCGGAATGATTTTTCGTTTGTATCCTCTGGATGTAACTTAGATGGAAGAATAACTGTCTTTGGAACCGGAACGCCGAGTTTGACCGCTAGTGCATTGTTGAAAAATTTCTCGTCGGCACTCCACCAGAATGGATTATTAATTATAGCAGTACCGCTTATTGCTGCATTTTTTAAGTAAGCACGATAGAAAGGAACATCTTGCGAAATACGGTCAATTATCACTGCGTAGTCTGTTGGCTCCCCTTGTATAACTTTATTTACATTAGCTAATTCAGCAATGATTCCGGATTCTTTTTTTGAATTTACTCTCTCGACAAATGCCGGAGGGAATGTGTTCTCTTGCCCAAACAGTATTCCTATTTTTTTCATCCACCACCCTTTATGTATTAAATATTTTGATGCTTGTAATCGTTTCTCTGATCACGATCTTAATCTTGATCGTATCCATCGTGTATATTCAAACAAAAGAAAAGAGCATGATTATGATCACGAGCAAGAATGATATTAGTTATTGTATCCAGCTTCAGGTTCATATGCTCTATCTGAATTGCTCTTTATCAATCCCATCAGCATATTAACAATATCTTTCAAGATAACTTTACCTTCAGATAATTCAACAGCATTTATTTTGTTTCTAGCATAAAATACATCGAGACAACCAGCGCATTCCATCGCAGAACCTCGCGAAATATCAAAATATCTACAACGATCTTTTGAAGTAAATTTCCCGTTTCCTTCTGCAATGTTAAGAACAATAGATTCTGAGGCTCTAAGAATTTGATCAGCTGTTGAACTCTTAACTAAATTCTTACTTAAAAGATTATCAATCCAGCCAATGAACTCAATAGACTTCTGATAAACTCTAAGTTTTTCGTGATCAAAATAATACGATACTTTTTCTTCCATTTAATTTAAGTCCCATTTCCCTTTTCGTAATCATAATCATAATCTTAATCTTGATCGTATTCGTCTTTGATATTCTAATAGGAGAAAAGAGCACGATTATGATCACGAGTAAGATTAAGAGTAAGACCAAGAAAAATCCTAACCAATCTTACTTAAATACTCCGGGAACATTTCTTTCCACCAATTCCAATCGTGACCGGTTCCGGGACGAACATCAAGCCAATGATCAATTCCCTTTGCTGAAAGTATTTGGCTTAATCTTCTGTTCTCATCTAAGCAAATATCCCATTCGCCTGTACCTAAAACTATTCCCATTTTCTTTATATGATCCAGATACCATGCATCATTTAAGTTCGGCAGATAATCGGTTGGATTGTTGAAATAGCAATCATCATCATAATAGCCATGAATAAATTGTTTAATATCGAAAGCCCCGCCCATCGAAAATAAATATCCAACTTTATCGGGATGACGAAAAGCTAAATTAGCAGCATGATAACCGCCAAAGCTGCATCCGGCAACACCAACTTTTTTAGCGCCGGTTTCAAACTTTGCAAACTCAATTACATCATTCAAAATTACTCTTTCATAAGCTATGTGAGTCTTAACTCTATCGGCTGGATGGATTATAAAGTTGTACCAGCTCATCGCATCAATTCCATCCGGACAGTAAATTTTAATTTTGCCTGAATCAAGCAAATGAGCAGCAGACTCAACTAAACCAAAATCTTTGTTCTCGTAATACTTTCCTTTTGACGTTGGAAATAAAATTACCGGATAGCCGGAATGACCAAAGACCAGCATCTCAAAATCGCGACTAAGATATTGTGTGTACCATTTGTGATATTGTTCTTGCATGAGCATCAAGATTTTGTGAAAAAGGAATTTTGATTACAATATAGGTAAGGAAGTTAAAACTTGCACGGGTGGGAAACTAAAAAGCCATCAAACTCAGATGAATTTGACGGCTAATTTTTGAGCCCTTCCCTTTGGGAAGGGTTGGGATGGGCTTTTACCAAAGCATTTTGTAGCTGTGCAGCATTTTCATATAATTTGCGCGTTCAAAAGCAGCAGGTTCAGCAACTGCTTTCTGGCTCATACTTCCCTTCATCATTTTAATCGAATCATATTCATTTTCAGTCATCCATTGCTCTAAGTTCTTTAAAATTTCGCTAACTCTTTTCACACCACCGGTTAGCAATTCGGAACACATCATAGAAACATCCGCGCCAGCCATGGTAGCTTTAATAACATCAGAATGATTATGAACACCGCTGGTTAAAGCGAGATTAGCTTTTAATTGACCATAAAGAATTGCAATCCAGCGAAGCGGCAATCTCATTTCCCAATTTGTGCTAAGAACTAAGTTTGGCACAACTTCTAATTTCTCTAAATCAAAATCCGGTTGATAGAAACGGTTAAAGAGAACCAATGCATCTGCGCCGGCATCATCTAATCTTCTTGCCATATTGCTCATAGAAGTAAAGAATGGACTGAGCTTTACTGCAATTGGAATCTTAACAGTCTTTTTGATTTCCTTTAAAACATCAACGTACATATTCTCAATTTCTGTTCCGCTAACTTTTGGATCGGCTGGAATGTAGTAAACATTTAATTCAAGAGCATCGGCGCCGGCTTGTTCAATATTCTGAGCATATTTAACCCAGCCGCCGGTGCTAACACCATTCAAACTACCAATAACCGGAATGCTAACAGATTTTTTCAAGTTGGCAATATGATCCAAATATTGAACCGGTGTAAGTCTGAATTCTTCCTGTTCAGGAAAATAATTCAAAGCTTCAGCGTAACTATCGGCATGATACGTTAAGTAATGATCAAGTTCGCCAGATTCGTGATTAATTTGTTCTTCAAATAAAGAATATACAACGATGGCAGCAGCGCCGGCGTCTTCTAAAGATTTTACTGTATCAACATTTTGCGATAACGGAGATGCGGAAGGAACAATCGGGTTCTTCAGCTTCAAGCCCATGTAAGTTGTTGATAGATCCATTTTCACTCCTAATTATTTTTCAATTTTCATATTCAAAAAATATCCGGCTGCATTTTAGTGCAACCGGATTTCGAATTAGTTCTTAACTTCTTCATCGTTAGCGCCAACCTTCATCCCAGCCATCTGCTCATAGAATTTCCATTTCTTAAGTACTTCAGCTTGTCCTAACGCGAGCAACTCTTTCGCTTCCTTCGGATGAGATTTTGTGAGCATATTATAGCGTGTCTCTTTATAAATGTAATCTTCCAATTTAATCTTAGGAGGTTTTGAATCTAATTTTAACGGATTTTCACCTTTCGCAAAGTTATCAGGGTTGTATCTGAATAACGGCCAGTGTCCAGACTCAACAGCAGCTTTCTGATTTTCCATACCCTTACCCATGTTAATGCCATGAGCGATACAGTGGCTGTATGCAATGATTAAAGATGGTCCGTCATATGCTTCAGCTTCAAGAATTGCGCGAAGTGTTTGAACATCGTTAGCACCCATTGCAATCTTAGCCACGTAAACATTACCATAGCTCATTGCCATCATTGCTAAATCTTTCTTTGCTGTAGTCTTTCCGGCAGCAGCAAATTTTGCAACAGCACCAAAAGAAGTTGATTTTGACATCTGTCCGCCTGTGTTAGAGTAAACTTCGGTATCGAGTACCAAAATGTTTACGTTCTTACCTTGAGCAATAACGTGATCTAATCCGCCGTAACCGATATCGTAAGCCCAACCGTCACCGCCCATAATCCAAACAGATTTTTTAACTAAGTAGTCAGCAACTTCCAATAGCTTTTCAGCATCAATTGATTTAATGCCTTCGAGTTTTTGTTTCATTGCGGCAACTCTTTCTCTCTGCTCGTAAATGCCAACCTCGTCTTTTTGATTTGCATTAAGAATAGCGTCAACTAAATCTTGTCCAATCTGATCTTGCAACTTCGCAATCAATTCTTTGGCAAATTGATTTTGTTTATCAACAGATAAGCGCATACCAAAACCAAACTCAGCATTGTCTTCGAATAATGAATTTGACCAAGCCGGTCCACGACCTTCATTATTTTTTGCCCAAGGAGTTGTTGGCAAGTTGCCGCCATAGATTGAAGAACATCCGGTTGCATTAGCTACTATTAATCTATCACCAAATAATTGAGAAACTAATTTTACGTATGGTGTTTCGCCGCAGCCTGAACAGGCGCCGGAAAATTCGAACAATGGCTGTTGCAGCTGTTGAGCTTTAATAACACTTGTATTGATTAATCTTCTATCCATTTCCGGAAGTGATAAGAAGAAGTCCCAATTTGCTCTTTCCTGCTCGCGTATTGGAATTTGCGGAACCATGTTAAGTGCTTTGAGGCGTGTTTCTTTCTTGTTCTTAGCCGGACAAACTTCAAC
>DAIEQT010000197.1 GCA_027347545.1 Ignavibacteria bacterium
TTCGTTCGGGACGAAGAGGTCGGGAGTTCGAATCTCCCCACCCCGACAACTATGAATTGCTACACAACATATATTTTGTACAGTACAACAAAAAATAAATATTATGTTGGTCACACAAACAATATTACTCGAAGATTGACCGAACACAATTCGGGTCAAAATAAATCTACAAAGCTCGGCTCTCCTTGGGAATTAGTCTATACGAAGGAGTTCGATTCAAAATCAGACGCGTATCAGTCTGAAATTAAGATTAAGAATAGAGGCGCTAGTAGATTTCTTTCTGATACTGAGATAAACGGTTAGCGCGTGGCGCTTTGGCGCCAAGGTCGGGAGTTCGAATCTCCCCACCCCGACAATTAACACTTAACCAAAACAATTTTGTCAGTATATAATATTCTGTTAATTTAGCTCAACGAAATTTGTCCTTTAACATTTATCCAGAGAGATAATAAGGATTGAAAAAAGAGAATTACATATCAAGACAAAAGCGAAACCTCGAAGGCGTTGCCTCTCGGGGATTTTTTTTATCAGCCAAGGCATAATTAAATGGATATCAAAGCAAAGCTTTTTGACGAAGAAGGTTTCAACAGAACGCTAACCCGTCTCGCGCACGAAATTCTCGAACGGAACAAGGGCTCTAAGAATTTAGTGCTAGTCGGAATGAGAACGCGCGGCGAATTTATAGGTTCGAGAATTTTTCAAAAGATTAAAGAGATTGATAAATCCGAACCGGATTTTGGCGTTCTAGACGTTACACTTTACAGAGATGATTTCCGCACGCGGCTTAAGCAGCCTGAGATTGGTGTTACCAACATTACTTTCGATATCAATGATAAACATGTAATCCTTATTGATGATGTTCTCTACACCGGAAGAACTGTCCGCGCTGCGCTGGATGCATTGATGGATCTCGGAAGACCAACTACAATTCAGCTTTGTGTAATGGTTGATAGAGGGCACCGCGAATTACAAATCAGAGCTGATTTTGTCGGCAAGAATATTCCAACCTCGATTAATGAAGAAGTGAGAGTAAGAATTAAAGAAACCGATGGCGAAGACGCAATCTATTTAGTAAACGCTCCAAGCAAAAATTAGAGAGAAAATATATGTCACTATCAAGCAGACACTTACTTGGGCTGAGCGGTGTTCCTAAAGAGGATATCCAGCTTATTCTTGATACCGCAAGAACATTCCGGGAGGTTTTGGAAAGACCGATCAAGAAAGTACCAACCTTACAAGGTAAAACTGTTGTAAATCTGTTTTACGAAAATTCTACAAGAACAAGAATCTCTTTCGAGTTGGCACAGAAAAGACTTTCGGCAGATACGATTAACTTTGCTACTTCTACAAGCAGCGCGAAGAAAGGAGAAACTTTCAAAGATACTGTACGTAATATTGAAGCTATGAAAGTAGATATGATTGTCGTTCGCCATCAATCAGCCGGAGTGCCGCAGTACTTAACAAAGATCAGCAAAGCGAATATCATCAACGCCGGCGACGGTTTGCACGAGCATCCAACCCAAGGATTGTTAGATATGTATTCCATCAACGAACGTTTAGGAAGATTGGAAGGATTGAAAGTGTGTATAGTTGGAGATGTTGCTCACAGCCGCGTTGCTCTTTCAAACATTTACGGATTAAAAACAATGGGCGCGCAAGTTTCTGTTTGTGGTCCATCCACAATGATTCCTTTTGGAATTGAAGCGCTCGGAATAAAAGTTTATCACAAGATTGAAGAAGCGTTAAAAGAAAATGATGTTTTGAATGTTATCCGCATTCAGCTTGAGCGCGATGCCGGAAGGAGAATTCCTTCACTGCGCGAATATCATAATTACTTTGGTGTTACAACCGAGCGGATCGAAAAATTCAACAAAGACATTGTTATTCTTCATCCCGGACCAATTAACCGCGGCGTTGAACTTTCTTCGGAAGTTGCCGATGGACCGTACCAGGTTATTCTCGATCAAGTTACAAATGGCGTTGCAGTTAGAATGGCTGTTCTCTATCTGCTCGGCACAATGCATTCATAGGAAGGTGAAAAATGAAAATAATTTTGAAACAAGTAAATCTGCTGCACCCGGAACAAAAACTAAATGAACAAACCGATTTGCTGATTGAAGATGGAGTGATCAAAAAGATTGGTGGGATTACAGAACCGGAATTTAAGGAAGCCAAAGTTTATGAAATGAACGGCAAGTTTTGCTCGCCGGGATTTTTTGATATGCATGTTCACCTCCGCGAACCGGGCAGAGAAGATGAAGAAACAGTTGAAACAGGGTGCAATGCAGCAGCTGTAGGCGGATTCACGGGCGTAGCTTGTATGCCAAACACGAATCCGGATATAGATTCTGCTGAGGTGGTTCGCTTCATTAAAGAAAAAGCCGCAAGGCATTTGGTTGATGTTTTCCCGGTTGCGGCGGCAACATTAGCTAGAAAAGGAGAAGCAATTTCTCCGATGCTTGAACTTTACGAAGCTGGCGCAGTTGGCTTTAGTGATGATGGTGTTGCAATTAAATCAGCAGGTATTCTCCGTAATGTTCTAGAATATTCTAAGATGATGGACGCTCCGGTAATTGAACATTGTGAAGATGAATCTTTAGCCGGCGGTGCAATGAATGAGAGTTTTACTTCTACACTTCTTGGTTTGCCGGGCATTCCAAATGTTGCTGAAGATTTAATTGTTATTCGTGATATTATGATGGCTGAGTTTACCGGAGGAAGAGTTCACATTGCGCATATCAGTTCAAAGAACGCCGTTGATCTCGTTCGTCAAGCGAAGAAAAAGGGAATCAAAGTTACTGCGGAAGTGGCGCCGCATCATTTTGCGCTGACTGATGATTTGTTGAAAACTTTTGACACAAATTATAAAATGAATCCGCCGCTTCGAACCCGGGAAGATGTTGATGCAATGATAGAAGGATTGAAAGATGGGACTATTGATTGTATTGCAAGTGATCACGCGCCGCATTCGATTGAAGAGAAAGAAATGGAATTCATTTATGCACCAAATGGAATTCTTGGTTTGGAAACTCAGATTGGCCTGGCAATTTCTGAATTAGTGAAGAAGAAACACTTAACTCTCGATCAGTTAGTTGAGAAGTTTGCAATCAATCCAAGAAAGATTTTGAATTTGCCGGTTCCAAAAATTAAAGTAGGTGAATTAGCCAACTTTACAATTTTCGATCCGGAACAAATCTGGACAGTTGACATCACGAAATTCAAATCCAAAGCTAAAAACTCACCTTACGATAAACGTTTGCTCACCGGAAAAGCCGTTGCAGTTATCAATAAAAAGAAAATGTTTATTGATGAAAAAATGATGGAAATCTAACTTAGTTAAATACAGAGCTGTTCAATTAAAGATACAGCTCTGTATAGATTTTCTTAAACAAAGCCCAACCAATTTGTAATTCCCACTAAAACGAACAAAATTCTTGGTTTTTCCGTCTAATCCAGCAAAAAGCAGTTGGCATATTGATTGAGTATATGCTATCAGAACAATAGTGGAGAAAGTGATGAAAAACTTAAAAAGAATTTACCTCGCAATGATAATTGGGGCAGCTTTCATTTTAGGCGGATGTGATGAATTTGATCATTATTATGATGACACACCACCAGCAGCGCCGAGAAATATTCGTACAGTAACCGGCGATCAGCGCATTGATATTTATTGGGATGAAAACCGTGAGCACGATGTTGCCGGATACAACGTTTATTATTCCTATTCATACGATGGAAAGTATGAACTTATCGGCAGCACAGAATCAACTTACTTTATTGATGAAGGCGGTAAAAACGGAGATACTTATTACTACGCTGTAACTGCTTACGATTACGATGGCAATGAAAGTGAGTTGAGTAACGATGTAGTTTACGACACCCCAAGACCAGAAGGTTTTAACCAAGCAGTATTCGATTATAACCGTTCGCCAAACAATTCCGGTTATGATTTCAGTCAGTATCTTGTACTTCCGTATGATGATAAAGCAGCAGATTTCTTTTTCGAAAAGTATAATGGTATAAACTATATCAATGTTTGGGAAGATTCCGATGTTCAAGATATGGGCGCTACAAAAGATATTTGGGATATTAGCTACGCGCCGCAATCAGGTTGGGTAGCAATGAAACAAGGTGAAAACATTAAATACGTTGAAGCAATACCGGGACACACTTACGTAATCTGGACATGGGATAATCACTACGCAAAAGTGAGGGTAAAAAGTATCAGCGGCGACAGATTAGTATTTGATTGGGCTTATCAATTAGTTGAAGGGAACCGCGAGCTTAAAAGAAGTGTACCAGAAGAAAGAAAACCATTACCGGCAAATGCAAAAAGAAATTTATAAGCATTCACTGCATACAAACTCCTCAAAGAAGCATGCCCTTAGCGGTATGCTTTTTTGTTTCTTTTAACTATTTTGGTTCGTACTAAAAAGCAAAAATCGGGCAATGAAAACAATCTTGAAACGGAATATTCTATTACAGCTTTTGCTTATTCTTATTGGTGTCTCAGCAAACGCGCAAGACATGAAGCCTAAAGAAGCGGTAAAGCTTTTTGTTAGGATTGAAGATGGAATTGGTTCCGGTTCAGTGGATAAATTTTCGAATTATTTCTCGCAGAGGAATTATCTAAGTTTTACAAACGGGGCTGCGGGTTATTACAGTGCAAACCAATCTTACTATGTAATAAAGGATTTCTTAAGCGTGAATCAGCCAATTTCGTTTAAAATTACGAATATGGTTACAGAAACCGCTACGCCATTTGCAGCCGGTACACTGAAATACATTTCAAAGGGAATTAGAACAACAGCTACGGTTTTTATTTCACTCCAGTTGATTGAAAATCAGTGGAGAATTTCTCAGATCACAATAAATTAGAATGCAGATTGCACCGCTTAACCAAAAGAAAATTAAGCTTACAATTCTGACCGCGCTGGTCATTGCATTTATTGCATCCGCTCTTATAGAACCAATCCTTGTTAACAACACAAAAGAAAGCTGGGGAGAAGCTTCCAAAGAACTTGCTTTTAGGCAATCGCAAAAAATTCAAGATGCTGTTGATGTTAAAAGCTCCAACTTGATTTCGCTAATTCAAAGAGTAAAAGACAGTTTAAGGAAATTAGGGGAAGATAAACGCTTATCGCAAAAATCTATCTTCGAAGTAATACTGAAGAAAGAGTTCTCACAATACTCTATACAGATTAACGATTCTCAACTCAAACTTATCGCATGGAATTCCGATCCGGTTGCAGATAGCATAGATTTGTCTAATAGCAAAGAACTGAAAGGGCAAACATTCTTTGTAAAGAAAAAGCTGAAGCAATATTTATCTCTAATTGATTTTGTTGAATTACCAGACCAAGCATTTTTGATTGTTGTAAGTTATCCAATTAACGAATTAGCCTTACCAACAAAGAAAAACCTTGAACGAATTTCATTTGTAGATTCTTTGCGGCAGTCGCTCAATACGGATTTTGATCTTGCTTTTGGCTCGAATTCAAAAGCTAGACAAGATGGAAGGTTGTACTCCACA
>DAIEQT010000202.1 GCA_027347545.1 Ignavibacteria bacterium
CTTTCTTCCCAACATACTTAGGCAATGTTTCATTGTAAGGTGGACCAACTACTTTCTTATCAAAGTTATGGCAAGCAATGCAACGTCCGTTATAAATATCAGCACCGCTGATTGCCGGACCAATTCCCAAATCAGCTTTTAAGTTTGTTTCATATTCAGTGTAATTAGCAGCAAGTATGGCAAATTGTTTTTGAGAGGAAGTATCAAACGCATATTGGTCTTTGATTATCAACAACGCAAACACTATAACATACAAAAACAGAACTGCAAGATTGTACTTTAGGTGATTTTCTTTCAGCATGAAATAGATTAAGCTGCTTACAAACAATAGAAGCAGAATAGCAGCTATGGCGTATGCGAAAACCATAAACGAAAGAGCCAATTTTGTTTTAACAACTGTTCCAAGAGCAATCATCAAAGGGAATGCGATAGTAAGGATAAGAGAATTACTTAATGAAAACTTCTTAATGTAATCGAAATACTCGCCTTCACCTTTTACATCAGAATTTGGTCTAAAATACTTATAAAGCACAACTATTGAAGTTAATGCCAGAGACCCTACAAAGAACTGTAAAAAGTTAACTAAGGTTGATAAAGAAAAGACAATCGAAAAAACATTTGTACCAGCCGACCAGCGTTCTGAATCAATTGCTAATTGGACTGCTCCGACATAAAAGTAAACCGCAAAAATTGTTGCGTATAAAGCAATCTTACCGGCTTTACGATTCATTGAATTGGTGTTTACGGAATACTTGCTGATCTGCTCTTTCTCAAAATCAGAAGAGCCAATTCCCTTTTCATCGGCAACTTTGAAAATATCTTTGAAGTGAAATGAATACTTAAAAGTAAAAATCATTACAATAGCCGCTAGTAAAAACAATGCGGAAAGAAGCAAATAGTTTGATACCTCAAAGTTTGAAAGATGCAAAAGCTGGGCATAGCCGAAAGAAGAACTAAGAAGCGGTACAATACCTAGTGCAATTGCTACACTTTTGTTGAAGGTAACCAAATCTACAAGCTCTTTCGAAAACCTATAGGCGTGTGGATTGTTTTTCTTCTCAGCTTGCTTCTTAAAATATATTGAAAAAATCAGCGAGCCGGTTAAGACACTTAAGTATGGCACCAGAAGAATGTTAGCAAGTACCAATAAATATTTGATCAGCACCATGTGGTGGGCTGATTGAGGCAGAACGAGTTTGTCTAAGAAATCCATATGATTACCAATTAAAATTCGATGAGTAGTAATTTATCTATTGAAATAAGAAGTACAACCAATAAAACAAAAATATTTATTCTTATAAAAGCCTTTCTGAATATAATTTTTTCGAGATAAGAAGAAAGTATTCCGCGCGATTCAAAGATTAGCCAGAGCGCTAATAGAAAAAGCAGCACCGGTGTAAATGGCTGGCTGGAAATATTTGCCAGCGGAATTAAAACACAACTGAATGCAAGCGCTGCAATCCATACAAAAGTGATTCTGCTAACTTGCAGAGAAGAAAACAACCTAGTTAAAGTTGGAAAGCCGGCTTGTTCGTAATCTTTTCCGTGTAAAAGTAATAGCAGCCAAAAGTGAGGTACTTGCCAAATAAAAAAGAACAAAGCAACAATCAAAATTTTTGTATCAAGCGGATTACCGCCCGCTGCAGCCCATCCAATAACCGGCGGAATAGCGCCAATGAGCGCGCCCGGAACTACTGCTAAAGCAAATTTTCGCTTCAGAGGTGTATAGAAAGCATTATACCATAATACAGCTAACCAGCCTAACATTAACGATTCTAAATTTGAGCTGTAGTATAAAATCAATGAACCAAATAGAAGTACGTTTATGCCGAGGAGTAAAGTTGAAAGTGAATCAATTCTTCCGGAAGGCAGCGGTCTTCCTTTTGTTCTATCCATTGCAGCATCAAATTTCTGTTCCTGGAGATGGTTAATGCAAGATGCGCCGGAAGCTAAAAGAAATACACCAAACGTTGGGAGTACTATTCCCAGATCAATCTTTCCAGTAAAAAGGATATAACCCAACGAAGTAGTTAAAGAAACAAAGGAAGTTATTCTAACCTTTCCAAGTTCCAGCGGAATTGCCCAATATTTTTTAATGTATTCGAGCATTTAGATTATTTCATTTTACTCGCGTTAGTTGTTGTATCATTTTTAACTGCATACCAATTATCAAAATCTTGTTTAGGCAAAACTTTTACAGCAGTGTACATCATGGAGTGTTTTAATCCGCAATATTCGGCACAAGCTACATCATACTTGCCAAGTTTTTCCGGCTTGAAGTAAAGATTGTTCACTTTATTATGAATAACATCTTCCTTAATTCTGAATGCCGGAATAAAGAAAGCATGGTTAACATCAACAGAAGTCATTTCAAGATGAATAGGCGTGCTAATAGGCACATACAATGTATCTGTTTGCTTTCCGTTTTCATATTTGAAAGTAAACTTCCACATCATTGCTTCTACTTTAACTTTGAATGCATTTGCGGGAATATCTCTTATCTCTCGAAAGCTTGTATAACCGTAATAGAACATCGAAAGAACAAGAACCGTAGGAATAGCAATCCAAATTAATTCCAGCCAAAAATTGCCATGAATATCAACAGGCTGGTGACCTTTTTTTCTATGGTATTTAAAAACGAAGTAAATCATTGTAGCTGTAATTCCTAAAAGAAGAACTACAGAAATTCCAACAATGTACAGCATCACGAAATCAACAGATTCTACATGTGCAGTTGGAGTTGATGACATTTTCTAACCTCAACGATAAATAATATCAAACGATGTTAAAATGAAGATGATCAACAGAGTAAAAAAGCTAAGCGCCAAAAATACTTTGAAAATCTTCTCTTCAAATTTTATGTGCATAAATATGTTTATTACCAATGCAGATTTTATTGCAGCAATACCAAGCGCAACAAGCATTGTGTATTTACCAAGGCTAATTCCGGCAACAGTTACAGTAATTGAAGTGAACGCCAAAAGTGCCAGCCAAACAAAAAAGTAAGTTGAGTAACCGGGATGATGACTTTTAGTAGTATGATTTTCCATGAATTAACCTCTACTGAATTAAATAGAATAACGGGAATAAAAATATCCAGATCAAATCTACAAGGTGCCAATATAATCCGGCGTTTTCCAACTTTACATGATTGTCTTGCGTGATTTTCTTCTTCATCAACTGAATGAGCATAAAACTTAAAACTAAAACACCAATAATTACGTGAAGTGCGTGAAGTCCAGTCATTACATAGTATAGTCCATAAAACAGAATTTGTCCGTTTGGCAGATCAAGCATTTCTTTTGAGCCGGGGAAAAGTCCGTGGGAAATTTTAGCGCTCCACTCAAAATATTTATTAACCATGAACATCACTGCAAAAACCAAAGTAATATTGAGCATCAAAACAGAAAGAAATCTGTTCCCTTTCTGAATTGCAGCGATTGCAAGCGCGACTGTCAATGAACTTGTAAGCAGAATAACTGTATTCAATGTTCCAATTCCTGTGTTAAGCTCCATAGCTGCAATACGGAACTGATCTTGATGCTGAAAGCGATAAAAAGCGTAAACTAAAAACATTCCGCCAAAAAGAAGCACTTCAGTAAATAGGAAAAGCCACATGCCCATCTTCGCGCCAACATCGTCGCGGTGAACGTGTGCAACTGTTCCTTCTTGATGACTACTCATTCTTCATCTCCTTGAGTTGACTGAAATCGTACGGTTCATGCGTAACGGTCGGAATCTCCTTGAAATTTTCGAGCGGCGGCGGCGATGGAATATGCCATTCCAAAGTTACTCCACCCCAAGGATTTGAAGTTGCCTTCTTCCCTTTTACCAAAGCATGAATCAAGTAACCGATTATAAAAAATATAGTTCCGGCAAGAATCCAAGAACCAACTGTTGAAATTCTTTGCAGCGGCTCGAATTGCGGCAGATAATCATAATATCTTCTCGGCATTCCCATATATCCCAAAATAAATTTTGGGAAGTAGAGCATGTTGAATCCGATGAAGTATAATGCCACTGCAATTCTTGCCAATCTATCGTTATACATTTTGCCAAACATCTTAGGAAACCAATAATGCAATGCGGCAAAGAAGATTGTTCCGGTTCCGCCAAACATTACATAATGAAAATGAGCAACAACAAAATATGTATCGTGTACATGAATATCTGTTGCCAACGAACCGAGTACTAAACCGGTTAGTCCGCCAATTGAAAACAAGAAAATAAACTTCATCACCCAAAGAAACTGCGGCTTCGGATCAATTGAGCCTTTGTACATGGTAGCAACCCAGTTGAAAACTTTAACGCCGCTTGGCAGTGCAACAATGAAAGTAAGCAATGAGAAAATCCATCTTGCTGTGTCGCTCATTCCGCTTGTAAACATATGATGAGCCCACACTAAGTAACCAACAAACGCAATTGCTAAACTTGACATTGCAATTGCGCGGTAACCAAATATTGTCCTTCTAGAAAATGTCGGAATGATTTCAGAAACGACACCCATCGCCGGAAGGATCATAATATATACCGCGGGATGAGAGTATATCCAAAACAAGTGCTGGAACAAGATTGGGTCGCCTCCTAAAGCGGGATCGAAGATTCCAACACCGAAAGCTCTTTCAATCATCACCAATAAAATTGTAATACCTACAACAGGAGTAGCTATTATTTGTATCCAGGCAGTTGCATATGTTGCCCAAACAAACAATGGCATCTTGAAGAATGACATACCCGGTGCGCGTAAACGGTGAACTGTTGTTACAAAATTTATTCCGGTTAGTATTGATGAGAATCCTAAAATAAACGCGGCAAAAATTGCGAGAGAAACATTTGTTGTACTGCGAACGCTGTAAGGAACATAAAATGTCCACCCGGTATCAATAGGTCCGCCTGGCAAAAACAAACTAACCAAAGCCAAAATAGCTCCAACAACATAAACATACCATGAGAGTAAGTTTAGTCTCGGGAAAGCTACATCTCTCGCGCCTAATTGAATCGGCAAAAAGAAATTTCCAAACACAGCGGGAAGCCCGGGAATGATGAATAAGAAAATCATTATTACGCCATGAAGTGTAAACAATGAATTGTATGTCTGAGCTTCCATTAGCTGCTTGCCGGGTGCAATTAATTCTAAACGCATTAATATGCCGATGATAACTCCAACAAGGAAAAATGTTAAGACGGAAACCAAGTACATCAATCCAATGCGCTTATGATCAACCGTAAGCAGCCAGGACAAAATTCCTTTATGCTTATTAGTGCTTTGATGATAAAAATTTTCGGCTACAGTATTTCCGTTAGCCATCTATATTAACTCCTTCATTCTTATGTGATTTCTTTCTTTTCAAAACTAAAACTCCAAAGAAAGCGCCAACACCAAGCAGCATTATACTTCCAATTATTCTAGTAACATTAAGTGTGTATTGTCTTCCCTTCGGATCAAAACTAAAACAAAACTCCAGCACCTTGGAAATTGTAGGATTTGATTTCCCGGCTTTGGCTTCCAGCAGCGCCATCTTAACATCAAAAGGATTGAATTCCTTGCCAAACAGATAACGGGATATCTTTCCATCCGGTGTAACAGAAATAACTACTCCGCCATGAATGTATTGGTTCTCATTCGGCACAAAATAAAACCCGGCAACTTCAGTTAATTTTTTGATTGAAACAGAATCACCTGTTAGGAAAATCCAAT
>DAIEQT010000213.1 GCA_027347545.1 Ignavibacteria bacterium
AATTCCTTACTTAATTGGTAACCGATTCCAATTCCAAACCATTCGAATATACCCGTACTGATTGACGCATATAAGTCTCTATTTATAGTTGAATCTTTAGAAGCATGTTCAATCTCGCTAATCTTGTTCTGGCATATAACATTGCTTTGTGGTAATACCAAAGAAGCAATTACAATAAATATCAGTATTCTTATTACTTTTTTCATTTTAACCTCGCATAGTTTATAAAACTAAATTTAGTGTCTTTTATATGAACTTCTTTTTCATTCTGAACCTCCCTTTGGCTATCTTCAAGCTGTAAGACGCAAGGCTCAAGCTAATAGCACAGCTTTGTAATTTTGTTAATTAGTTATTATCTGCCGGCACATTTTGCCCTAGCAGTTTTTCACTTTTCCCAAACCTCGACTTCTCGCCTCGCTACGCTTGCGAAGCGGGCGCTCGGTTTGACGCTTTTTAGTTCTTAATTCAATTGCGTTCTATTGAACGCGAGAAACCGCTTCGCTCCACGCGCCGTTGCCGTTTGTGTTTGCGGCTCTTACTCTGTAAAATATTCTTACTCCCTTCGGCACTTCGTCATCTACAAAACTTGTCTTCTTGGTAGTCTTAAAGTTCTTCAGTTCCGGTATCGCCTTTGGGTCTGCCGCGTTTGTGCCTACTCCCTTCTGCCATTCGTAGTAATCTGCATCCGGGTCTTTTTGTGTGCTAACAATAAAGCCTTCGCCATCGGTATCATCTTCTAGTGTTGGTATAAGTAGTTTTGTTGGTGCTGGTTTTGGTGCGGCTGCTTTTCTTTGCTTTATTCCATACTCTACCAATTTCTCAGCGTCATCGGTATGTATGCCAAGAGCTAAGTTTTCAATTTTATCGGCTAGTTTACCACAAGTTACACTTAACTCTCTGGCTTCCCCAAGTTTTAAGCTTTGCGCTTGTTTTACCGCTTCCACTCCGGCATCTTTTGTATCAAGTTCCGCTATGGCTGCTTCTACATCTTCCGGCTTTACACTTTGGTTTGCCCAAACTGCCGGGCTCTTTTTCATTCCGCCAAGTTGTATTCTTAGGCGGTTTCGCACTTCACTTAGGTACGTTAGCATAGCTACCTCCTTTTGTTTTTGTTCCCCTTTAAAACAAGGGTCTTTTATGCGTTTTTTACCTTTTTTCTCACTTTTTCCTTTCCAAATAGTGTTATTTAAAATTCTTATAGCACTATTTCTAATTACCGGAGTGCTATTCCTATTTGTCATAGCACTATTCTTATTTCTTTTAGCACTATTTCTTTTTCTTTTTGTGCTGCTTCAATTTGCCGGAGCGCTGTTTCTATTTGGTTTAGTTATATTCCAATTTAGTAGAGCGCTACAAATAAGTGTTTTACTATAGTTTATAATTGCAACAACGCTTGCGCAATTCTTTATAGCGCAATAGTTAATTGTTTTTCAGCACCGGCAAAAAAGAACCGACAGTAAGAATAATCTATAAACCGCTGCTCTTAATTAATTTTATGCAAGAAAAATTTGGCGTAAGGAAGTACATGTGTGTTTTTTAAGAGACCCAATTCTGCAGAGATACCACCCTTTTTTTATTTCCGTTTCAAACTAAGAGTAGTAAAATTTAGAAGCAAGAGAAAATCTGGGTAAAAAAAACCCTCTTTACATTGTAGAGAGGGTTTTATAAAAATGTCCAATCTTATGCTAGCATAGAGATTAAAAAAACTCTTACTGAACCTTCTCCATAACTTTAGCTTTAATTTCAGTTCTTCTGTTTAGATTGCGTCCCTTAGCAGTTTTGTTATCTGCAGCCGGTTTGCTTTCTCCAAAGAATTCAACGGTAATATTATCAGCGTTCAATCCTTTCTTAACAAGATATTCTTTAACAATGTTGGCTCTCTTTTCAGAAAGTTTCAGGTTGTATTTATCACTGCCAATTGCATCCGCATGTCCGCCAAGAGTAATCTTAGCATCTGTTAGCTGGCTCAAAGTTGTATAAGTGCTGTCTAAGCTCTTACCTTCTTTTTTGCTGATCTTGTGAACGTTGAATCCGAAGTAAACATTCTTGTAAGAATATTCTTTCTCAACCATTGTAACCGGAACATCATCCTTAGGATCGAGCGGATTTGAGCCTCTGTTAACTTCTACGCCATCACCAACTGTTCCATTGTCAGTATCAACAACTAATGGATTAGTTTTATGTTTTGTTACTTCTGCGCCATCTTGCAATCCGTCGCCGTCAGTATAAACTTTTAATGGATCGGTTTTGTACTTCATAACTTCATCGCCGTCATTCAATCCATCACCGTCAGTGTCATTTTTCAACGGATCAGTTTTGAATTTCATCAATTCATCATAATCCGTTAGTTGATCGTTGTCTGTATCAGCTTTTAATGGATTGGTTTTGTAGTTCAATAATTCTTCGCCATCTTTTAAGCCATCATCGTCCGTATCCATCTTGCGTGGATCGGTTGTGTATTGTTTTACTTCAATACCGTCATTCAAGCCATCACCATCTGTATCCGGATTTCTTGGGTCTGTACCAAGTTCAAGTTCTTCTCTTTTTGTTAAACCGTCTTTGTCTTTATCGCTGCTCATGCTTTCTTGTGAAAAAGCAATACCTGCCCCAACGTTAAGGTAAGCATCATTAGCAACATCAATTTCGTAGTAATTTAAGTTATCTGTCATAGTGTAATTTGCTCCAACACTAAGGTCTAATACCACATCTTCAGAAAGTTTAACTTCTGTACCAACACCAAAGGGAATAACTCCACTCCAACCTTCTGCTTCTACAGCAAGTTTAGAAACTACACTTGGTTTTGTTCCAACAGAAAAATTTAACGCGCCAATACCGGCATAGAAATATGGATTCCAGTTTTCTAAATCCCATGGTGCATAAAGTATTTTTGCTTCAATTGGTACGATTGAGGTGGAATACTCACCGGCTCCTTTCTTTCCAAGGGCATAATTGTAATCATCGCCGGATAATTTACCGTAACCAAGACTTAACTCAACATTCCAATCTCTGGTTAATTCGAATCTTGCAAATGCATTAAATAAATATGAACTGAGAGACATTCCGTTGTTGTCTTCAAATTCAGTTTGTGAAAGGACCCCGTTTGCTTTTATACCAGCTTTCAATCCAAATTCCTTGAACTGTGCTGATGTTTGACCTACCCCGATTAGTAACGCTACTAATAATAGAGCGATTTTTTTCATCCAACTACTCCTATGTTGTGTATGTTAAATTAGTAAAAAGGTTATTCAAAATTTTTGCGCCAGCTTCTCATTAAAATTCCGGTAATTATCAATCCAATACCAATTACGGCCACTTGGATGTATTGATCAGTGTAAAAGTAGTAGCCTCCAATAGCTACCGGCACGTTTTGCAATTCTACTGTGGTTAAGCCCTCACCATGAGCTACTTCTACTTTATAATTAAAATGAAGTAGAGAGTATGCTACCAGCACTCCTCCTTGAAGAAAACAAACAATATCTACAACTGCAAATAAAACATTTAACATCATTTTTTTCATAGTTGCCTCATTATTTAGGTTGTACCCCGGAGAGGAATTGAACCTCCGACCAACGGTTTAGGAAACCGCTGCTCTATCCGCTGAGCTACCGGGGCAGATATTTTCTAATAGTTTTTTAAGAACTTTTCTTCCAGCAGAACTTTTCAAATATTTTTCTCTTACAAGGGCTTCATCTCTGGAACAAAATTTTTCAGTGTAAACAATTTTCCAAGGAACAAACTTTGCTGTATAGTTAGACTTACCGGAATTGTGTTCGTGAAGTCTTCTCTCAAGATTATCTGTTTGACCAACGTATGTTTTCTCGCTTTTCAGACTTTTCAATATGTAAATATAAACTTCATTCATAAGGGAAACCGCTGCTCCCCGCCTCGAACGACAAAGTCGGGCGGGTATCCGCTGAGCTACCGGGGCAAGTATTATTGCCAATGCTGCCAGGATCACAACTATAGTTTTAAAGAAAAAAAAACAGAACGCAGATTTGTTAAGATGATTAAGATTTTTTATGATTTATCTTAATTGACTGAAGTTACGCACTTTGTGATTTCTTTGTGTCCCCGCCTGCAAAAAGTATATTCTACGTGGCGGGCAGGTTTGTGACTTGGTGGCAAAAGAAAACATAAGAAAT
>DAIEQT010000215.1 GCA_027347545.1 Ignavibacteria bacterium
GGAGTTTTAAGATGATCGGCATCCGAACCAAATCCATTTTTGTAACCCTCTTGAAAAACTGCCCACACTGCCGCGTCCATAACTTCATCGGCAGTTCTTTGTGTTCTCGTAAGTTCGCGGATTGATTGCTGGGCAAGAATCGGTTTGAAATTGCCGATTGTTAGGGAGCGAATATGTCCGCCGTTTGCTAAACCAAGTCTATCGCCAAAACCGAAAGAATCATCAACACCAAGAACTTGCGGAACAGTAAAACTGAAAAGCTTTTGCAATGCAATCCTATTTTTGTTCGAAAGCGCGCACTTCTTTAAGAAAGCGCCATTTGTCTTAGCAACTGATTGACCTTCAAAATTTGCAAGCGTTGCATCGCCGGAATTTGCAGTTAGCAAGAACAAAAATTTGTCTATTCTTTCTTTACCGATAAAGAATGTAACATCGTTTAACTGATTAATCGAATTGGGATATACTTGAATTGAATAACCATCATTTATCTTTAGTTCAAAAAGTTCATTTGTAACAGATTTTGATTTCGAAAACTTCTCTAGCAATTTTTGTGAATCCATTTTTTCCCTTCTATTAAAGTTTGTAGGCTTCTTTAGCCAAATTATAAGTAAGGTCTTTTGCAATGATCAGAGCTTCATCCATCGAAATCATGTGGCGAGCAACTAAACTTGCCAAATAATTTGAATCAACTCTCCGAGCTACATCATGTCTTGCTGGAATAGAAACAAAAGCGCGAGTATCATCAATAAAACCAACTGTATTATAGAATCCGGCAGTTTCAGTTACTTGCTGTCTAAATCTTGTCATCCCTTCAATGCTGTCGTGGAACCACCAAGGCGGTCCCAGTTTCATTGCCGGATAGTGACCGGCAAGAGGCGCTAACTCGCGCGAGTAATTTGTTTCATCCATTGTGAAAACAATTACTGTAAAGTGAGAATCGTTTCCATATTTATTGAGCAGTTCTTGCATGTTCTTTGTGTACTCACAAGTTGTCGGAATGTCAGCGCCTTTATCAGCGCCAAATTTTGTGAACACATCTTTGTTATGATTTCTGTAAGCGCCAGCATGAATCTGCATTACCAATCCATCTTCAACACTCATACGAGCCATTTGCATTAGCATGTGAGCTGTAAATGCATCTGCATCAGCTTGAGTGCTTGTTCCGCTTAATCCTTTTTGAAATAGTTTTTCAGCTTCTTCATCGCCAAGATCGTGCGCATAAGCAGAAACAACTCCGTGATCTGTTGAAGTAGCACCCATTTCCTTAAAAAACTTTCTTCTCTCTTCCAGAGCCTGTATTAATTTTTTGTATGAAGTGATTTTATAACCAACAATTTGCTCTAACTTTTCTACGTTACTTTTCCAAGTCTGGTTTGATAGGTCAGTAATACCATCCGGACGGAAAGCCGGAACAACTTTTCCGTTCCAGCCACTCTCTTTTATTTTTTTATGGGGATCGAGAGTATCAAAAGGCGCATCTGTTGTAGATAGAACTTCTATTCTGAATTTTTCAAACAAAGTTCTAGGGAGAAAATCCGGCGAACTAATTTTCTCATTCAGTTCTTCATAGATTTTGAGAGCGTTCTCACCATTTAATTTTTCTTTAATGCCGAAAACAATATTGAATTCGTAATCGAGCCAAACGCCGCTTGGTGTTCCGTTGAACAAATAATATTTCTCTGCAAAGAGTTTCCAAATTTTCTTTGGATCAGTTTCAACCGGAGTATTGTTAACACTTGGAATACCAAGAGCTTCAAGAGAAATTCCTTTTGAATAAAGCATGCGGAATACATAGTGATCCGGAATTAGAAAAAGCTGCGTTGGGTTTGGGAACGGTTTGTTGTCAACAAAAATCTGCGGGTCAACATGTCCGTGAGGAGAAATTATAGGCAAGTCTTTAACCGTTTGGTAAATATCGCGCGCCACATTTCTTATAAGCGGATTTGGATCAAAAAATCTATCTTCGTGTAAATTATAGAGAGCCATTACAACCTCAAATCAATATTCTATAGTTATTGGATTGTTAAGTTCTTCAACAACAGATGCTAAGTATTTGACAAACTCTTCTTGTGTTTTAATTCCGCCAGGTTCTTGTTCCCAAGCAGCGCAGAAATAGTATTCCAGCTTTCCTTTGGCGGGCTTAAGTTTTACAATTTGGCTAACTGCATCTTCGGTTAGTTCAATTAAATCATTCTTCTTAAAGAGAATTGCTATTCCAAGATTATCACCGGAAAGAGATTGCTTACCATACAAAGCCAGGTAGCCCCAACCATCTCCCGGATTAAGCTTAGTGAGATTTGTTCCGGCGTATTTTGCCAATCCGGTTACTAAGTTTTCCGGTTCACCTTCAATTTTAACAGAGTGTTTAGTTAAGCGGCTTCCGGCTGTAATTGTAAACCTCGATTCGACATTATATTTCTTCCCGCCGACAAGCCAGCCAAAATAGTTTGTAGCAATTTCAGATTTGATGCAGCCAATTTTTGAAACTCTGCAAAGAATGCTGTCTGTTTTGGAAATCATATTTACCTTTCCATCAGCAAAAATTCCGAGCGAGCCAATTCCTAGTGAGGTTCCAACTTTGAAAATATCCATTCCCCAATCTTGCATATTATGATAGGAATCATTGTTAGCCACTGTATCGGTAACGCCAACATTTTTCAGAACTAATCCATTAATCCTTTTTCCAAAAATATCAGTCGCGTTACGCCAGTCTAAATAAAATCTGTAGCCAACTTTATCGCTTTCCCAGCCGGGACCTTCATACTTAAACAACGCATCATGATCTCTGTGAATTGCCGGGACTTTGAGCTTATTAACGTTGGTAAATTTCGTTCCTCGAAATTTTTTACCATCATGCTGAAGATTTTTCTTCATTGCAATTTCAGCATAGGTTCTGTTTGTGAATTCTTTTGCCGGCTTTTGACCAATTACAAACTTGAGCTCTTTGGTTTCGCATGGCTTTATATTCAGCAAAACCAAAATCAAATCTCCGCTGGTTTTATGTTTTTCTATCTGAAACGGAACTTCAACAGCTCCATCAAGGATAGAAAATTCATCCAGCTTAAAATCTGAGTGAGCAGCTGCTATTTCTTTTGAGGAAATACTTACTACAGCATCAATTCTTTCTTTCGCAATAGTGTTTTTTACCTTTAAGGTAAATGACTTTTCCTGTGCTTGAAATGCACTGGAAAGAACGAGTATTAGAACTAAAAAGAGTTTTAATATTTTCATTGATTTCATTTCCATGTTTAATAATTCAGGTGGAACAATAATTTTGGTACAATTGCCACCTGCTCTTTTATAGGAGGCACTATAAAAAGAAATTTCCTAAACGATCTTTACTTCTTCTAAAGTTGGTATCATAAAATTGTAAATAACAAAAGAAATTAGATACATGCTTCCGGCAATTATAAATAGTATAAGATAGCTTCCGGTAAGTTGTAAAATGAATCCTGCTGCTGTTGCAATTAGCATTCCGCCTATAGCACCAGCCATTCCGCCAAAGCCAACTACCGAGCCAATAGCTTTTCTTGGAAAGACATCGGATGCGGTTGTAAATAAATTAGCTGACCAACCTTGATGTGCGGCAGTTGCAAGGCTAAGTAAGGCAACGGCAACCCAGAGATTATCTGTCTGAGAAACAAGAACAATTGGAGTAACTAGAATTGCGCAAATAAGCATGGCTGCCTTTCTTCCTTTGTTGATTCCCCAACCTCTTTTTATAAAGAAAGATGAAAGCCATCCACCACCAACGCTTCCAACATCTGCCATTACGTATATAATAATTAACGGAAGGCCAATTTTATCAAGTGTTATGTTGTAGTTTTTATACAAGAATTTTGGAATCCAGTAAAGGTAAAACCACCAAACCGGATCTGTTAAAAATTTTGCTAGCGCAAAAGCCCAAACTTGTTTGTGTTTCATTAACGATAGCCACGGAATTGCTTCCTGGGGATCAGGCGGATCGGACTGAATGTATTCTAGTTCTTCTTTAGATAACCTTTTTTGTTTTTCCGGTTTCTCATAGTAGATATTCCAAAAGATCAGCCAAACTGATCCAATTAAGCCTGTGATAATAAATGCTTCCTGCCAGCCCCATGTTAATGCAATCCAGGGAACAGCCAATGGAGCAACAATAGCACCTACGTTAGAGCCTGCATTAAAAATACCGGTGGCAAACGCTCTTTCCTTTTTGGGGAACCACTCTGCAACTGTTTTTACAGCCGCCGGAAAGTTGCCCGCTTCAAAAAGACCTAGAAAAAATCTTGCGATAGAAAAACCCATTACAGTTGATGCAAATGCGTGCCCGGCTGCAGCAAGGCTCCATCCGGTTAAAGACGCGGCATAACCTTTCTTTGTACCAATTCTATCTATTAATCTACCAACGAGTAATAATCCTAAGGCATAAGCCGCTTGGAAAGCTAGGACAATTGAAGCGTACTCCATTTCGTTCCAACCAATTTCTTTTTCCAAAGTAGGCGCAAGGATTCCAATAATTTGGCGGTCCATATAATTGATCGTCGTAGCAAAAAAAAGTAAGGCTATAATCGTCCATCTGTATTTACCAACACGAACCTTATTTTCCATTTTTACTCCATTGATAGATTGGTGTATAAAGCTTGTTTTTAGTTTATTTAATCGTTTACTTTATCGCTGAAATAAAAATCTTAAAAATTTACTACTAAGTCAACTACTTCCGAAAATAAATCTTTGCTCTTACTATGCGTCAGAAAACCTAAAAGTAAAAATTTCTTAAAATTAAGCCAGTTTGCTATTTTAGGAATGGAGACCAAATGACTTCTGCTAAAAAAATATTCCTTTACCTTTCTGTCTTACTTATTCTTGGGCATCTGCCATTACTTTTAGATTTGGGAAACCCAATAACGATATACAGTATAGTCTGGATTGGACTATCCGTTATTTATCTATTGCATTTCTTTATCTTAAAAGAAGGAGAGATTAAACAAGATTTAATATATAGGCTGATAGCCGCAACAGTTGTAATTCGTATTATTTTCCTATTTAGCCAGCCCGTTGGTTCCGATGATGTTTACAGATATATGTGGGATGGGAAAACACAAGACGCTGGAATAAACCCCTACTTGTACAAGCCCGTTGATGAAAAACTAAATTTTCTTCACTCCGATATTCTCCCATTGAAAATGAATTTTCGTGAAATGAAAACTATCTACTTCCCACTTAGCCAATGGCTCTTTTATGTTGGATATAAACTAAGCGGCGAATCGGTTTGGGCTTATAAGCTACTGCTACTTCTTTCAGAGATTTTAACTCTATTCCTTTTATTTAAGATTCTTGGAAAACTAAATGTTGATAAAAAATATCTACTAATATATGCGCTGGCGCCACTTCCGATAATTCAATTTGCCCTAGACGCACACTTAGATGGTTTTGGACTGCCGCTTCTGCTAGCATTTATATATTTCTATTTGAATGACAAAAAAATTCTTTCCGCGATATTTCTCGGCTTGTCATTCTCCATCAAGCCGGTTGGCATTTTGATTTTGCCGATTTTGTTCCTTCGTGAAAAGAAAATCACTGAAAAGTTGTTAATGGTAACAGTTCCGTTTATTGCCTTCGGGATTCAATTCCTGCCCTATATTTTCACTTCAAATCCCTTTGAAGCGTTTATTATTTACACACGAAATTGGTTTTACAATGGCTTGGTTTTTAATCTGCTCAACTCCATCATCCACAATAACCAAACGACAAGATTGTGGTGCAGTTTATTGCTAATAATTTCGCTTGTCCCGGTTTATTTTAGCAAAAAGATTTTTATAGATAAGATTTACTTTGCCGTAATGCTGCTGATGATATTCTCGCCAGTAGTTCATCCTTGGTATATTTCTTGGGTCTTAATTTTGGTTGTAGTTACCAGAAAATGGAGCGGTATATATTTTGTCGCAGCAGTAAGCTTGACTTCACTTACAGTTTTGAATTACCAACTGAATGGTGTTTGGAAAGATTATCTACTCGTACAAATTGTGGAATATGTACCGGTAATTGCTTTGCTCATTTACGAGTTTGCGAAATCAGAAAAAGAGAAACTGCTTTCAACAGTTAATTGAGCTCGTCTAAACAAATCACACCGTGATTCCTAATGTTTAACATCTTGATTGCATCTTTAACAAATGAGGATGCAATTGAGGCAACAAAGTTTTCCATTTTATGTTTAGGAATGAATACTTGAATAGTTCCGGCGAATCCACCACCGTGAACACGGCTAGCACCGCCATATTTTTGCACATGCATTTCAACCAATGCCAGCGCAACAGATACGCTCTGCTCATGTACATTCTTTGTACTGTAAATGTTTTGAAGCCATCTAAAAGAAGAATTCCCGGACTCATTTACGAGTTGAAGAAATTCTGTAAAATTATTTTTCTTTAGTGCGTATACTTGGTTTACAACTCTTTCATTCTCGAAAACAAAATGATAAGCACGAAGAAAAGCTCGGTCGCCAAGTTTCTTTCTAATCTTCGTTACATTCTTAAGTAATTCTTCGGAACTAACTTCCCTGCAAACATTTTTTCCAAGAAATTTAGCTACGCTTTTCATCTCTGTTGGAACAGATGCGTAGTCATCAGTTAAGTCTTCATGTGAACCGCCGGTATCAATTATTAATAAACCATAACCGGATTTGCTAAAATCCACCTTTAACTTTTCATGTTTTGGCTTAGCCGGATTTTCAAAATCAATTGTTATTATTCCGCCTGTTGCACAAGCCATCTGATACATCAATCCGCATGGTTTACCAAAAAATTTATTCTCCGCAAACTGCCCAATGATAGCTATTGTCTCCGCATCAACATTGTTTTGGTTGTAAAGGTACCCGAAAATTTTTCCTATCAATACCTCAACCGAGGCAGAAGAACTTAATCCGCTGCCAACTAAAACGTTGCTTGTTATGTAAGCGTTAAAGCCTCCAAATGACAATCCGCGTTCATCAAATCCTTTTGCAATGCCACGAATCAAAGAACTCGTTGTTCCTACTTCGCTTTGAACTACAGATAAATCATTCAAATCAACAACAAACGGTTCTTTGAAAGCATCCGAAAACAAACTCACTTTCATATTGTCTGTTTTTGATACCGCACAAATGGCATCAAGATTAATACTGGCAGCTATCACTCTGCCGTGATTATGATCTGTATGATTTCCGCCAATTTCTGTTCTTCCAGGCGAGCTAAAAAATAATTCCGGGGAACTCAGAAAAGTTTTGTTGAATAGCGATACAAGTTTTTCATATCGTTTCTTTTGAAATTCAACCTCATTCTTTCCATAAAGCTTTGCCAAAATAGAAGCGTTAAAAGTACCGGAATCATTTAGTTTCATTTTTTCACATTTATTGTTAGTTCAATTCTTTAACTAATTGATATGCTAAAATAAGAAAACCCCGACGAGTCGGGGCTTTTAGAAAAATTAATTCATCTTTTTCAAATCAACATACCAACTGCTTGATTGTTCCATCATCTCATTTAACCGTTTAATTAGCTTATGCGGATCTTCGAGGCTACCATCCTGAAGCAAAGCGGAGTCCATAAGCTGTTCGGTAACTTTAAGAATAAACTCATCATTGCTATCAGTTTTGAATACTTTAACAAGATTTCTAACCAATGCATGATCCGGGTTAACTTCCAAAACTTTCTTTTCAACACCAACATCCTGCTTAGTCATCTTCAGAATTTTTTTCATCTGGGAAGACATGCTGTCATCCTTAGAAACCAAGCAAGCCGGGCTATCAACTAAACGCTTTGATTCGACCACATCTTCAACACGGTCGTTCAAGATGCTTTTCATCTTCGATAGCAAACTATAAAACTGTTTCTGATCATCTTTCGCAAGAGGAGCTACTTCATTTTTCTTTTCCTCTACATCCTTAAAATCTTTTAGATTTTTTAGATCAACATTGTCAACAGACTTCAACTCAAAATCTTTGTACTTGCGGATTGACTGAATAACAAACTCATCAACCGGATCGTAGAGATAAAGAACTTCCAAGCCTTTGTTCTTGAAGATTTCAATGTGCGGATCAACTGCAAGCGCTTCACGGTTTGTACCGCTGATATAATAAATCTCTTTTTGACCTTCTTTCATTCGGGAAGAATAATCGGCAAACGAAACAAGTTCTTTTTCATCCTTAGCCGAAGAAGAATTGAAACGTAGGAGTTCCATATACTTTTCTTGGTTTACAAAATCCATGTACCCTAATTTGAAAATCTTGCCATGCTCTTTCCAGAACTCAGCATAAGCCGCGGCATCATTTTTAGCTTTGTCTTGCAAATAGCTAAGCACGTTCGAAGTAACACTAGAAGCGATTTTGGAGAACACTACATTTTCTTGCAATGTCTCGCGGGAAATGTTAAGCGGCAAATCTTCCGAATCAACAACACCCTTTACAAAACTTAAATATTCCGGCAGCAAATCTTTATTCTTATGCTGAATGAGCACGCGGCGGACGTATAAATCCAAGCCATAATTTTCTCTATCGTAGAAAAACATTTCACCGGATTTCTTTGGTATGAACAGCAGAGCATTAAATTGAATCGGCGCATCAACAGCTTTGTGTATAACATCCATCGGCGGTTCGGAATCATAACTTAAAAATTTATAGAACTCATCGTATTGTTCTTTCTTAACCGAACTTTTCGGCTCGCGCCAAATTGCGTTAACCGTGTTTACTTTTTCTTTATCAAGAATGATCGGGAAAGTTATAAAGCTTGAATGCTTCTTAATTGCGCTTTCAAGTTTCCATTTCTGAACAAATTCTTCAGCGTCATCTTTGAGATGAATTTCAACAGTCGTCCCGCGTGTTGTTTTTTCGCTCAACTCTGTAATTTCATAATCGCCAAGACCATCACTCTTCCACTCAATTGCCGGTTCATCTGCCTTAAATGATTTGGTTTTGATAACAACTTCTTTTGCTACCATAAAAACAGAGTAGAACCCAACTCCGAATCTGCCGATGATGTTGCTCGGATCGCCTTTTGCTTCTGCAATTAACTTTGCAAACTCTTCAGTACCCGATTTAGCAATTGTACCGATGTTTGTAATTACCTCATCGCGGCTCATTCCTATTCCGGTATCGGCAATAGTTAATACTTTTGCTTTTTCATCAAAAGCAATTTTGATTTCCAGCGACAAATCCTTATCGGCTACTGCAGTTCCGCGTGTGGATTCAAAGCGCAGCTTATCCAGTGCGTCTGAGGAATTTGAAATCAATTCACGCAAAAAGATTTCCCGGCTAGTGTAAAGTGAATGAACAAGAATATCCAGCAGTTTCTTCACTTCCGCTTTGAATTCATATTTTTTTGTATCGCTCATTTATCCTCCAAATAAATTTTTAATGTATATCTGATGATATTTATCCTTTCGGGTTGCAAAAATATTTATTCCGAAGTTATTCTTCAAATTTAGTTTCAATTAGTGTAAATAGTGTTGGGTCTAATTCAGTCCAAAAGAAAAGTTTGAATCGCAGTTTCATAACAATCTCTGTTCGTTTGTAATTCAAACTTAGTGAGAGAAACTTATTTCTATATATCGAATTTTCCGCGGGGATTAACTATTTCTTTGTTTCATCGGTTTCATCGCCTTTCATACCTTTTTTGAAAGAACGAATTCCTTCGCCGATACCTTTTGCAAGTTCCGGTATTTTCTTTCCACCGAACAGCAAAACTAAAATGAAAACAATTATTACTATTTCCGTAGCGCCTATATTTCCCATTGATAATCCTTTCTATTTAACTTCTTAAAGATACAGGTCTTATAACTTTGTTACACAGTTTTAGTTTCTGCCGGTATAGATATTTTCTTCAAATCCAGGAATTGCCCAATGCTATCAGGTTAAAATGAAAAACATACATATCAAAAAAATGGAATGCGGATAACGCAGATTACACGCCCGCCCGCCTCTGCCG
>DAIEQT010000220.1 GCA_027347545.1 Ignavibacteria bacterium
TTCATTCATAAACAAGGTAAGATTGGTGTAGTTTCCCGTAGCGGAACTCTAACTTATGAAGCTGTAAAACAATTAACAGATTTAGGCATTGGTCAATCTACTTGCGTTGGAATTGGCGGCGATCCAATCATCGGTTCTAGATTCATTGATGTAATCAAATTATTCAATGAAGACAAAGGCACAGAAGGAATCATTATGATTGGTGAAATTGGCGGTAGTGCTGAAGAAGAAGCTGCTGAATTCATTAAAAAGTATGTAAAGAAACCGGTTGTTGGTTTCATTGCCGGAAGAACAGCCCCTCCGGGAAGAAGAATGGGACACGCAGGCGCAATCATTTCCGGCGGAAAAGGAACCGCTGCTGAAAAAATGGCTGCAATGAAGAAAGCGGGAATTCATGTTGTTGAAAGCCCGGCAGAAATTGGCGTTACAATGAAAAAAGCTCTTGACAAATTAAAGGCTAAAGCTGCACCAAAACCGGTTGCTAAGAAAAAAACTAAAGTAGTAAAGAAAGCAGCTAAATCGGCTAAAAGAGTATCAGTTAAAAAAGCAGTTTCAAAGAAAAAGATTATAAAAAAGAAGAAGTGATTGGTTATTAGTGGTTGGTGATTAGATTTTTCGCCAATCACCAATAACAAATCACCAATAACCAAAAACAAACGGAGTAAACATTGAGCAACAAAACACTCGCTATTCTTAAACCAGATTGTGTTAGAAAAAACTTAATTGGAAAAGTAGTATCTCAAATACAAGAAGCAGGCTTCAAAGTAAGCGGCTTGAAGATGGTTCACTTAACCCAGGATTCCGCAAAAGGTTTTTACGAAGTTCACAGCGAAAGACCTTTCTTTAATGATTTAATCGCATACATGACCTCAGGTCCTTGCGTACCAATCGCATTAGAAAAAGAAAACGCAGTTGAAGACTTCCGCAAACTGATCGGCGCGACAGACCCAACCAAAGCTGCTGAAGGAACCATTAGAAAATTATACGCTGAAAGCATTCAAGAAAATATAGTTCACGGTTCAGATTCCGATGGAAATGCCGCAAAAGAAATATCTCACTTCTTTACTCGAAAAGAACTTTTAGAAATCAACGGTTGGAAGTAAAAACCGGCTCCCCGTTTTGGGGAGTTTTTATTATTTGGAATTGTATTAGTTCAATGTCATCTTGAGCTTGTCGAAAGATGACAAAGTATTTTAATCATCACACCTCGACAAGCTCGGTGTGACAAATGAAGACATTATCAATGAGTAAGACAATGAAAAAAATCATTTCTGTTTCACTTATTACTATACTTTTTATCTCGCTGTTTATTTCTTGCGGTGATAAAGAAACAAAAACAGCTTCATCAATTCAAACAGATAAGCTGGAAAGCGTAGCTGTTGGTGCCGAGAAAATCTATCTGAAATACAAATTTTCCAAAGGCGAAACTTTCAAATATAAGTTGACAACGATTTCTACAAATGAAGAAACTGTTGAAGCCGATTCAGTTATGAAAAGTAAAGGGAGCCAAACATTAAGCTACATTTTCGATTGCGAAATTCTTGATGTGGATGAAGACAATGTTGCAGAAATCTCCCTCAAAGTTTCGAACATTAAGTTCGACGCAGAAATCAACGGAACAAAAGTTACCTATTCGTCATCAGCTAAAATCTCAGATCAAGAAAAGCTAAAATTCATGGAGTATGAGACGATCTACAACACGCCTTACCGTGCAAGAGTAAACCAGCGCGGCGAAGTTCTTGATGTAAACAGAATCGAAAAGATGGTTGAGAAAATGAACGCTATGTCGCCTCAGAAACAAAATTTAACTACCGATCAAAAAGTACAGTATGCCCGGCAGCTTGGCGAATCTGCAATCCGCCCGATTACCCAAATGTTGTTTAGAGAGCTTCCGGCTACAAATGTAGCAAAAGATTCTTCATGGGTTAGACAGTACGCTCAGCAAATGGGAACAATGAAAATTGACAACACCGCAAAGTTTACTGTTATTGATTTTGTGAAAGTTGGTGATAACAAAGCTGCAAAGATAAACGCAAGCTTATCTGCAATTGCTTCCGGTCCACGCCAGGGAACTGAAAACGGAATTACTTATAATTTTGGTGATCCTAAGATTGGCGGTTACGGAACAATAATTTTTGATTTTGAAAGCGGCAAGTTGATTAAGGCTGATACCGGCACAGATGTTAAAATGTCTATGAGAATGGAAGGCAAAGATTCGATGGGAAAGCTTAGAAAGACAAAAAGAACAACTTCTTCAGTGAATAAAAATTTGGTAGAACTGTTGTAGAGTAATTCTGAGCGACCAGCCTGCCGACTAGGCATGAGCGAAGAATCTCCTTTTTTGCTGTCGCGGATCATTCCGCGACAGTTACCATTTTCTTCTTAGAAATCCAACCTTTGAAAAAAATTTCGAACAACGCTACAGTTGTTCACTTATATTTTTCCCTATTGACTTAATCTTTTTTTAAGCGGTTAGGTACTATTTATCTAAAAACGATATAGCAATGGGCATAGGTATTTTCTGTATCGTCCCCAAAGGGACTTTGGTTTATTTGGTATTCTTTACTTATAGATATTTAATCCCTACGGGATTTTTAGCCCCCTTAGTCCAAAGGACTCCTTCGGAGGAGCGACATACTTGTAGAATTATGAACATAAAATATTTGTTGAGTCCCTTTAGGTGGATGTCGCATAATTAATGAATCAAAAATATATCTGCGAAAATCAGTTGAATCTGCGTCATCTGCGTGCCATTTAGGATTAAAAAATTAATTTTGCGACATCCACCATTAAGGATTAAAAAATTAATTATGCGACAGCCATCTTTAGGGACGCTATAAAGCTTCTTAAGTCCATTATCATGTTAATATTTTTCTATTCTAATATTTCCTATATCGGAATTGAGGTATTTACAAATTTCTTAAATAGTATTTTTTTACTATATTTTTTTCAAAGAAAGAGTAAAGTATGAACAAACCTAAATTTTCATTGGAAAAAGCTTTAAAAACAGTCGAAACATCTTCCAAAATTGAAGGACATAAAATTCCTCGAAGCAAACCAGCCTCTCAAAAAAGTGTTAAGAATAAAGCGAAATAATGATTTCAAAATACACGCAAGATCCCAGCTATATTTATTACGAAAACACAAACATTCCGATAAACAAGCTCAATATTAGAGACCAAGATGTTATAGAAGTTGAAGAAAGAAAATTGTTGAAAAAAGGTTATGAATACTTTCATAAGAAGTTGTCGGAATCAACTATTTTTGATGAGCGATATTTCAAAGAACTCCACAGAAAAACATTTAACAAACTCTACGCTTTTGCGGGGAAATACAGAACAGTAAATATTTCCAAAGGATATTCGACTTTTTGCCAGGTAAGATTTCTTGAACAGACATCAAAAGAAATATTCAAGAAACTTCAATCCGAAAATTATCTGCGTGATTATTCTACAAAAACGAAAGAAGAATTCGCTCGTAAAATTGCTTTTTATATGTGTGAGTTAATTGCACTCCATCCGTTTTTTGAATTGAATGGTCGAATAACAAGACTGTTTTTTGATATGATTGCCACATACAATGGTTATGAATACATCGACTACCAGGATGCATTAAAAATAGAAGATGGTGACAATTTGTTTATAAAAGCGTCTATTGATTGTATGACCGGGAAGGATAACAAAATGTATAGGATACTTCTCTCTGGATTAAAAAAGTCAGAATAACTTTCTTCATCTTCCCCAAGTTGATGCGGACCATTCCGAGACAGTTACCTTTTTTGTAGTAAAAATACCATGTCGATGCAGAGCAATTAGAGAAGTTGTTCACCTTTCTTTATTTTCAACCTATTTTAACGGTTTTAAAACGGAAATAACGAAGTTTCTATAATGTTTTTGAGCAGATACAACCCGTTATTTAGCATTTACAGTGAGAATTTTGACAATTACAGCCGGTTTTTAAGAATGTACATCCCGTATTAATGCTTTTACAATTGGATTTAGCCTACTTACATCAGCCATTCTTAAGATCGCATTCGGTATTTAATAAATCGCATTCTGTTTTTATATGATAACAATCGGCTTTAGAACATTCACACTCCGAAATTGACTATTTACATCGGGTATTTTTGTAGTTATAGTTGGTTATTTAGCATTTACAACGGGTATTTTTATAGTCACAGTCGGTTATTAAGCATTTACAACGAGAATTTTAGCAGTTACATCCGGTTATTTAGCATTTACATCGGGTATTTTTATAGTTACAGTCGGTTATTTCCCTTGGCAGTCGCGGAACATTCCACGACAGAACAATTTATCCACTCTTATTTTTTGTAAAGACTTGCCCCCGTAAAAAACACGGGGCGAGCGCGCAAGCTTTACATATTTCGTTTTTCTATTCAACATGACGGCGGGGGAAGTTTGCTTACTACTTACCCGCTTCCGACTCGCTCGCCTAGACTCAATGTCCAGTCGAGGCTGGCGTCTTCAGCGAGGCGAGTAGCTCATAGCTTACAGCTATCTCGCTCCCGCACATTCAGAATTACAGAAAATCACTTCTTCTCAACAACTACTTTAGCGCCTTCTACTCGCTTTACAATAATCTCTGTATTCTTTGGAATGTAATCTCCGTCAGTAATTACATCTGCTCTCAAGCCGTTGAATATTGCCGTGCCGCTTGGTCGCAAATCGGTTAAGGCCGTACCGGAGACACCTATCAACTGCTCGTACTGCGAATTTGCCGCATAGCCAGATTTTGCCGGAAGGTTATCATGCAATATCAATCTGTTAAATGTTTCCGACTTTGGCAACAATTTCCACAAGAAATAAATTACAACCGCAGTCATTACAAAACTTCCGGCTAATTGAATTATTGCAATCGAAATAGAATTTGTTGAGGCAATGTCCAGATCGGAAATTAAGCCGAAGAATAAACCAAGTATCATCAAAACTATTCCGGCAAAACCGGCAATTCCAAATCCGGGGATAACAAAAATCTCAACAATCAAAAGTATCACGCCTAAAACAAAAATTATTATTTCCCAGATTGTCGCCAACTGTAAAATGTAGCTCGTTCCAAAAAACAACGCGAGCGCAATTACTCCGGCTGTTCCGGCAAGACCCCACCCCGGGGTTTTAATCTCAGTAAACAAACCAATCATACCAATCATTATTAACAGAGAAGAAATAACCGGATTGTTAATAAAGCGGACAATATCTTCTGCCCAGTTAGAACTAATATCAACATCTTCTT
>DAIEQT010000229.1 GCA_027347545.1 Ignavibacteria bacterium
ACAATTCCTACAAGGCGTTTAATAATCTAAAAAATGCATTTGCAGATTGGGATGAAGCGGCAGAAGCTAAACGAACAACAATCGAAAAACTAATTAGAGTAGCCGGTCTGGCTCCGGCAAAATCGAAAGCGATTAAGAATGTTCTGGTTGATCTGAAAGCAAAGTATAGCAAACCTTCGCTCGATTTTGTGAATGAGTTAAGTAACGATGAAACTCTTGCTAAACTTACTTCTTACGATGGAGTCGGTGTTAAAACCGCTTCTTGCGTTTTGCTTTTTTCTATGAACAAAAATATTTGCCCTGTTGATACTCACGTTCATCGTACAACAAACCGGATTGGAATTGTAAATGAAAAAACTCCCGACAAAACTTTCTCGGCACTCAATAAAAATCTTCCGGATGGAATCGCGCATTCGTTTCATACTAATTTAATTTTGCTTGGAAGGGAAATCTGCAAACCCACAAATCCAAGCTGCGGCGTTTGTCCTCTTAAAAAAGTTTGTAAGTTTCCGGAGAAGAATTTGGAAGCTAAATCCGCCGGCGGCAAAAAGAGAATTCTGCTGCTGGATAAAATTGGATATGAAAAGCAATTCGAATTAGGATTTAGGAATTTAGATTTACGAATGAAAAAGAAAAAACAAATGCATTGAACTCAAAACTCGTTTCATAAAATAATTTCAAAATGATTGAACTGTTTAATTCTTTTAACTCAAAACTCAACATTCAAAACTGAGAACTAATAAAGTGTGGTTAATATTTGCAATACTAAATCCAATTTCTGAAAGCTTGCGCAGTTTGTTTATCAAACGGGCTTCCGGCAACGTAGATCCGATTTTAATTTCGTGGTCGAATAATGTAATTCCTTTTATAATTTTCCCGCCGATGCTTCTTTTGATCGACTTGAAATTTAATTCACAATTCTGGATTGGCTTTCTCGGTTCGGGAATTATACAAGTAATCAACACAGTAATTTATATGCGGGCAATTTCGAAAGGGGATATCTCTACTGTAATGCCAATGCTAAGTTTTACTCCGCTTGTTCTTCTAATTGCTTCGCCATTTACAATTGGAGAATTTCCTTCTGCAATAGGGCTGCTCGGAATCTTGCTTGTGGTTTTAGGTTCATACTTGCTTAATCTTGATTTGAAGAAAATGAGTCCGCTTGAGCCATTCAAAGCAATTCTTAAGAACAAAGGAACGCGCTACATGCTTGTCGTTGCTGTTCTTTGGGGAATTTCCGGCGTGTTCGATAAAATCTCTATCAATAATTCTTCCGTACTTCAACATATCACATTTCTTAATGTTCTTGTTTTTATTTCGATGACGGTTATCGTTGTTTCGCAAAAGAAATTTAATCTCGGCAAAATGAAAGAAAGCAGAGCAGATTTGTTCCTCGTTAGCTTATTTACGACCGGCTCGTATCTTTTTCATTATATCGCACTTTCGCTCACTTTAGTAGCTTATGTTGTTTCCATGAAGCGCATTAGCGGCGTATTCTCCGTCCTTCTCGGCGCTTACTTCCTAAATGAACCAAACCTACGCCAAAGATTGTTAGGAAGTATAGTTATGTTCATTGGTGTGCTCTTAATTGTTTTTTCTTAAAAAAGACAGAATGTTTGTTATAACTAAGCACTTCCATATATTTGAATAAAATTTCAGCTCAGATTAGGTATAATCACGGATGAAGAAATCTTTTGATTTAGCTGTACTTGGAGGCGGACCGGGCGGTTACGTTGCTGCAATCCGCGCCGCTCAACTTGGCTTTAAGACTGTTGTAGTTGATAAAGATAATCTTGGCGGAATATGTTTGAACTGGGGATGTATTCCTACTAAAGCATTGCTGAAAAGTGCTGAAGTTTATGATATGATGAAGAATCATTCCGCCGATTACGGAATAAAGGTTGAAGGATTGAGTTTCGATTTCGATAAAATCATTTCCAGAAGCCGCGATATTTCCGGACGCATTACTAAAAATGTTGAAATGCTGATAAAGAAAAATAAGATTGAGCGGATTCGCGGATTCGGCAAGTTTGTTTCCAAAAATGAAATAGAAATTTTTGATAAAGATGGAAAGAGTTTCGATTCTGTTCTTGCCGATAAGATAATTATCGCTACCGGAGCTAGACCAAGAGTATTTCCAACAATTCCGGTTGATAGAAAAAATATTATTACATCAACTGAAGCAATGAATTTGCCGAAGCAGCCTAAAGACTTAATAGTAATTGGAGCCGGCGCAATAGGTGTTGAGTTCGCTTACTTTTATTCCGTTCTTGGAACGAAAGTAACAATTGTTGAAATGCTTGATAATCTTCTTCCGATTGAAGACAAAGAAGTAAGTGAAACTTTGGAGAAGAGTTTTAAGAAAAGAGGGATTGAGATCTACACTAAAACCAAAGTTGAAAACGCTGTTGCTAAAGATGATTACGTTGTTGTAAATGTTGGAAAGGATGGAAAGAAGATTGAGCTGAAAGCTGAAAAAGTTTTAAGCGCGATTGGAGTTACCGGAAACGTTGAAGGCTTTGGCTTGGAAGAACTTGGAATTGAGATTGAACGAAATCATATAAAAGTAAATAAAGAGAATTATCAGACAAACATTCCAAGCATTTATGCAATTGGAGATGTTATCGGCGCGCCGTGGCTTGCGCATGTTGCTTCAGCAGAAGGAATTTATTGTGTTGAAAAGATGAAAGGTCTGCATGCAAATCCTATTGATTACACTACAATTCCGGGTTGCACTTATTGCCATCCTCAAGTTGCTAGCGTTGGTATGACTGAAAAGAGAGCAAAAGAAGATGGACGCGAAATTAAAATTGGTAAGTTTCCATTCATGGCAAGCGGAAAAGCTTTTGCTGCGGGTGAACGTGACGGTTTTGTTAAATTAATTTTTGATGCAAAGTATGGAGAACTTCTCGGTGCGCATATTATTGGTCCGGAAGCAACCGAATTAATTTCCGAAATTACTCTTGCTAAATCTATGGAAGCGACTTACGAAACAATTGTTAAAACGGTTCATGCTCATCCGACTTTAGCGGAATCAATAATGGAAGCGGCGGCTAACGCATATGGCGAATCAATCCACATATAGAACTTTTGATTACTGCGATCTCGGCTTTATTGATTATCAACAAGCATGGGATTTGCAGAAAGATATATTTGCTAAGCGCACAAAGGATGAAATCAGCGATACTTTTTTCATGCTTGAGCATCCTCATACTTACACGCTTGGAAGAGTTGCTGATAAAGAAAACCTGATTAGTTCGGAAGAGCAGCTTAAAGAACTTGGCGTTAGTGTATTTGAGATTGACCGGGGCGGCGATATAACTTATCATGGTCCGGGACAAATAGTGGGTTATCCGATAATAAAGCTAAGTAATTGGAAACAAGATACTCATGAATATCTTCGCGGGCTTGAACAAATTATCATGAATGTCTGTGCCGATTATGGACTAACCACTCATCGAAATCCAAAATATACAGGTGTGTGGATTCAAGAAAGAAAAATTGCAGCGATTGGAATTAAAGTGAGCCGGTGGGTAACAATGCATGGCTTCGCTTTCAATGTTAACACCGATTTGAATTATTTCGGCGGAATTATTCCCTGCGGAATCCGCGATAAGGAAGTAACGTCACTCAATAAAGAACTTGGAAGAGAAATTTTAGTTAGTGAAGTAAAAGAAAAACTTCTGAAGAATTTCAAAGATTTTT
>DAIEQT010000234.1 GCA_027347545.1 Ignavibacteria bacterium
GATCAATTCACGAATCCGGTACTTTTAGAAAATTACGTAAGCCCTATTGTCTCGGCTGACGGCACAGTTAAGGAAGCCGTTATTATTTCGATTGACCAAACCGCCCGGATGCAATCCGAAAACGAAAAACGAATTATTGAAGAAAAGCAGAATACTATTCTCAATGCTTTGCCTATCATTCTATATAACGACACGACTATTAAAAATGCACCTCCAACATGGATTAGCGAAAGTGTACACGCAATCACCGGCTTTACTCAAGAAGATCATTACTCTGGGAAAGTGATATGGAGGGATAGGCTTCATCCCGATGACGTATCAAAAGTTCTGCAAGAGTTTGAACATCTGGAGGAAAATAAACCGGTTACACTGGAATATAGATGGCTTACAGCGGATGGCAAATACAAATGGTTTTTAGATTTCATATCGCCAATTCAGTCACTAGAAGATGGTGCAGTTGAATTTTTCGGAATTTGGTTTGATATCAACGAGAGAAAAAAAGCCCAATACAGACTTGAAATGCTGAATCAATATTTCTTGAAATTTGGGACTAACCCAAATGAAAATATTAACAAGATAGTTCAGCTATGCGGACAAGAGCTTAATGCTTCCGTTGCGCTCTATAATTGCTTAATAGAGGGAAAATTAGTTTCAGTTGGCATGTGGGGCACCCCGGAAGATTATAATCCGGTAGATAACCCCGAGGGACATATCTGTTCAGATGTTATTAATTCATCAAGCAAAGAACCGACTTACATAGCAGATCTATCAAAATCTAAATATGTTCACACCGATCCAATAATAGCCAAATATGGGATGAAGACATACCTTGGTTTTCCTGTACAGTTTGGTAACATAACAAGAGGTTCGCTTTGTGTTGTATTTAGCGAATTTGATGAGCCTACCGAAGATGATTTCAAATTTTTGAATATTTTAGGTGCGGCAATAGCAGTTGAGGAAGAACGAAGATACGCAATACAATTGCTTAAAGAATCAGTTAAAGAAAAGGAAACTCTGCTTAGAGAAGTATATCACCGTGTGAAGAATAATCTTCAAGTGATTAGTTCTCTTTTGTTTTTGCAGGCTATAAACATAAAGGACAAGGCACTTCTGGCTATGTTCCAGGAAAGTCAAAGCCGTGTACGAGCAATGGCGCTTGTCCACGAAAGCTTGTACAGATCAAGTAATTTAACCGAAATCGATTTTAACGAGTACATCGAAAACCTAATAAAACATTTGAAAGATAGTTTCCAAATCAATGATGACATTAAAATTATATTAGAAAAAGAAAGAGTTACGCTAAATATTGATAGAGCGATTCCGTGCGGTTTGATTCTAAACGAGTTAATCACCAACTCTTTTAAGTATGCTCATTCAACTAATATGGACTTACCGTTGACAATTAAAATTTCGGTAAAATCTTTTGGCGGAAACATTATTCTTGCTGTTGCTGATAACGGAAATGGATTACCCGATTCGGTTAAAATTGATGGTTCTACAAAAACTCTTGGAATAAATTTGATTAGAAAACTTACCAATCAATTAGATGGTAAAGTAGAATACGAATACGATAAGGGCGCAAAGTTTACTATTGTATTCCCGGCATAGAAAGGCTTGCTAATTCACATTTTTTGTTACTACTTAATCGCTTTCATAATAATTCCCTCTCGTAAACCGGTCCAGGCAAAAGTAATTGAATCTATCTGCAATTCTTCAAAAAATGTTTTTACTATAAGCAGTCCAGCCAGAATAATATCCGCACGAGTTTCTTCTAAGCCGGCTATCTTTTTTTTCTCGGAAATATCTTTCGCTGCCTCAGCAATTGAAATAACTTTTTGAAGTTCGTTAATCGAAAAATTATAGTTCCAAAGTTGTTCATACTTAACGTCACGCTTGAAAACGCCTTTTTCTATCATCATCGAAATTGCTGAAACAGTTCCGCCCATTCCGTAGCACTTCTCAAATTGAAATGATGAAGCAAATTCTTTCACAAGCGAAACTTCTTCCCTTGCTAATGCAGTTAAACCTTCTGCCGAATCAACATTGCCGTCATGATGTGAAGAGAATTTATTTGTGTATCTCACAGCACCAATTGGCAAGCTAAACTTCTTTACAATTTTACAATTCTCAACAAATATAAATTCTGTACTACCGCCGCCCAAATCGAACAGTAAATAACGTGACGGTAACAGTTTAATTGAGTATTGCAGAGAAAGCAGCGCAAGCTCTGCCTCTTCTTCACCGGAGACTATCTGCACACCAATCCCTGTCTGTTTTGAAACTTCTTGGATAAACTCGGTACGGTTCTCTGCTTCTCGGATTGCACTTGTAGCAACAGCAAAGATTTCAGCCGAATATTTATCTGCTACACCCTTGAAGTATTTAATCAAATCAACTGCTTCGGAAATTTTCTTCTGAGAGATTGAGTAGTCTTGTTCTCCTCTTTCATCAAACAAACGCATTTGCCGCTTTTCACGATAGACAAAATTCATTTTGTCAGATTCCACTTTAACAATAAGAATATGGAATGAATTTGAGCCGAGATCGAGTGCGGCAATGTGTTTAGTCTGAGGACTCATCTGCTAAATTTTTCCAAAAGGTACTTTGCTAAATCCACAACATCGTTCGTCTCTACATCATCAATCAATTCGGATTTTCGCAAGAAGAATTTATTGTGTCCTACCGGCGCCCAATTAAAAGGATTAGTTGGACCAAAAATTGAAACCTGAGGAGTTGAAGTCGTACCTGCTACATGCATTACGCCGGTGTCATTAGTTATGAACAAATCGCTTTGCTCAATTACAGCTGCAAGTTGTGGGATGGAGTTATTCAAGAAATAACCGGCATTGGGAAAATGTTTACGCATAAAGGCTAATTGTTCCTCATCGGAATTACTACCGGTAAAGTAAAAATCAAAATCATAAATACTTTTAAGAGAATTTATTACTTCGACATATTTATACAAGGACCAGCGGTTTTG
>DAIEQT010000239.1 GCA_027347545.1 Ignavibacteria bacterium
CATCAATGGAAACCCTTTTAATGCTTTGATTGCCGCGAAAGAGATAAACGGCAAATAGGTTAGCTTAATTCCTTCGTTTGCAAAACTACTTCTATTCTTCTCTACAAAGTTATGAATTTTGCTCATGTCAACTTCCATAACTGCAGTAACGTGAACGGAAGTATCACGACTGTTAACCATGTGCTGCATAATCCGCTGACGGGTGTTATCCATTGCAATAAATTCAATTCGCTGACCGGAAACGTTCTGCACATCTTTCACAAATTCAGTTTTTTCGGAAGTACTTGTTGGTAAAACCGGCGCGTATAGCTTGCCCGACTTTTTATTTTGCAAGTAATTCAGAACGTCATTCTTTGTAACTCTTCCATCAATGCCGCTGCCTTCAATAATCTCAAGTTCGTTAAGGGCAATTCCTTCCGTGCGAGCGATACTCAATACTAACGGAGAATAAAACTTGTTTGTCGTTGACGATTTAGTTATTGATGATTGGCTTTTAGTTATTGGTGTTTGGTGGTTGGTGATTGGTTTGGAGATTAACTTTTCTTGATCTTGATCTTGCGCTTGAACTTGATCCTCGCCTCGCTCGACGCGAGTCGAGGCGGGTTGTTCTGCTTTAGCTAAAGCTTTCTCTTTCACCAATCCAGTAGTCGTTCTAATCTTTGCCACAGCAACACCTACATTTACTGTTTCATTTTCTTTGAAAAGAATTTCAGCTATAACTCCATCCACCGGAGATGGAACTTCAGTATCAACTTTATCGGTGCTTATTTCAAAAATTATTTCGTCTTGACCAACTTTATCGCCAATATTTTTATGCCACTTAATAATTGTTCCATCCATAACCGATTCGCCCATTTTAGGCATAGGTACATCTATCAGTTCTCCGCCGACTTGTGTAGTTGAAGCTGGTTCTGTTTTAACTGCAGCTGAATCAATAGCTTTTGTTTTAACTACTGCATCGCCAGCAGCATCCCCATTTGTTTCTATAACTGCAACCACAGTTCCAACAACAACAGTTTCTTGTTCAAACACATTGATATCTGCAAGGACACCATCTTCCGGACTAGGAATTTCGGTATCAACTTTATCGGTGGCAATTTCATAAATAATTTCATCTTTCTTTACAGACTCACCTTTTTTCTTATGCCACTTAATCAGAGTTCCTTCCGTAATGCTTTCACCCATTTGCGGCATTACTATGTTTACTTTCATATAACTCTCCTCTGTCATTCTGAGTCCCGCCATCGGCGGGAAGCCCGCCTGCCACATTATGATTAAATGGCGAGGCATGAAGAATCTCGAACTCTTATTAGTAAGAGATGCTTCCTACCGGCAGGCAGGCGTTTCATTCAGCATTAATAATCAAGCAATTTTTTAACTTCTTTGTAAACTCTTTCGCGTGTTGGTAAAACAGTATTTTCCAAAACCGGATGAAATGGAATTGGTGTATCGAGCGCACCGATTCGCTTAACCGGTCCATCTAGCGATTCAAAACAATTTTCCGTAATTAAAGCTGCAATCTCTGCTCCGAAACCACCGGTAAGAGTGTCTTCATGAACTACAATTGCTTTGCCGGTTTTCTTAACTGATTTATATATCGTTTCAACATCAAGCGGTGCTATTGTTCTTAAATCAATTAGTTCAACAGAATAACCATCATCTTCTAATTTCTTAATTGCAAAGTTTGTTTCGTGAACAAGAGCGCCCCAAGAAATAATTGTTAAATCATTTCCCTCTTTAACAATTTTTGCTTTTCCAAACGGAACAAGATAATCTGCATCCGGCTCCGGAGAAGTTGCATAACTCTGGCGATACAAACCTTTGTGTTCTAAAAACATCACGGGATCATTAATTCGCAAAGCAGTCTTCAATAATCCTTTTGCGTCTGCAGCATTCGATGGATAAGCAATCAGCAATCCCGGAATGTGTGCAAAGAAGCTTTCAATGTTTTGGCTATGATATAATCCGCCGTGAATGTAGCCGCCGACTGCAACGCGAGTTACTACCGGTGCTTCAAACAAATTATTTGAACGGTAACGGAACATTGACATTTCATCTCTGAACTGCATGAAGGCGGGCCAGATGTAATCACCAAACTGAATTTCGACACACGGTTTTAATCCCGTGAGAGCCATACCAATAGCAGCGCCAACAATACTTGCTTCGGCAAGCGGCGAATTAAAAACTCTTTCCTTTCCAAAAGCAGTTGATAAACCTTTTGTTGCCGTAAAAACTCCGCCTTTACCATCAGCCACATCTTCACCAAAAACATAAATCTTATCGCTTCTTTCCATCTCTTCGCGTAATGCGTGATTCACAGCGTCAACTAAAACAATCGGTTTCCCCTCATGAGTAAGCTTTTCATATTCATGACGGTCGCGCTTGCCCGATTCATCTAAAACAAACTTAGTTGCGCTTTCCGGTGTAGGATCAGGCTGCTTCAAAGCCCAATCCGCAGCTTCATTAACATGATGTGTAATTTCTTTTTTGAATTCTTCGTAAGAAAGTTTTGTGAGAACTTCTTTCTTGATTAAATAATTTGAGAAAAGTGCAATTGGATCTTTCTGTAGATCTGCATGTAAAGAATCGTTCGGTCTATATTTTTTCTGATCATCACTCGACGAGTGAGAGAACAATCTAACAACTTGTGCCTCAATTAATGCCGGACCCTTTCCTTGTCTTGCATACTTAAACGCACTTTGCGCTATTGCGTGCGACTGCAAAAAATCTGTTCCATCAACTTCGAGGCGCAAAAGGTTCTCGAAACCTTTCATCATTTCACTAATCGAAGCGTTCTTTCCGCCGCTCTGATCTTGAACCGGAACAGAAATTGCCCATCTGTTGTTTTCAATTACAAATACAACCGGAAGTTTTTCTCTGCTCGCCCAATTAACCGCTTCATGAAATTCCCCTTGCGAAGTAGTTCCTTCGCCGCTGCTTACATAAACAACGCCGTTGATTCCTCTCTTCTTCATTGAAAGAGCAACACCAACAGCTTGTAAAAATTGAGTGCCGGTTGGACTTGATTGTGTTGGAACATTTCCTTCTTTTGTTGCCCAGTGACAAGCCATTTGCCTTCCGCCTGTCATAGGATCATCAGCTTTGCCGAGAAATCCTAAAAAGATTTCTTCAGGTTTAACGCCAAGAGAAATTGTAAAGCACATATCACGGTAATATGGGAAACCCCAATCAACACCTTTGTGCATAACAAAACCGCACGCAAGTTGAATAGCTTCATGCCCCGCACCGGAAATGTGGAATGTAGCTTTGCCTTGCTTAATCAAGGTCATCACTTTATGATCAATCGTGCGGCTGATGCTCATAATTCGCAATGCGTTCATGAGTTCATCTTTTGTCATACCGCCGAATGAATCAATCTTTCCGGTTGGTCCGTTTCCGTTTGATTTATCTATTACTATTTCTTCTATTGTTTCTTTTGCCATGTTTTTCCCTTTTAGTTTATTTGTGTCTTCGTGTCTTTGTGGCGATTCTTTTTGCCACCAAGTCACAAAGTCACTAAGGAACACCCACAACAGTCTTTGAAAAATTCGATTTATCTTTTACAAAACAATTACTATAACCAAAGTGTTCAGAAAATTTAATCAGTAATTTTTGTTTTACTTCATCAATTGATATTTCTTTTCCAAGTTCCCGCTTAAGAGAAGTAACTTCCTTATCACGGATTCCGCATGGGATAATCCCGCCGAAGTAATTTAAATCGGTGTTAACATTGAAAGCAAAGCCGTGCATCGTAGTCCATCTGCTTACTTTAATTCCGATTGCTGCAATTTTTCTTTCAGCAATCCAAACGCCGGTATATTTTGGATTGCGGTGAGTCGTCAATCCGTAATCTGCACAAACTTTCATTATAACTTCTTCAAGTCCGCGTAAGTATTCATGCGTATCTTCTTTCCAATCGCTTAGTTTGATTATTGGGTAACCAACAATTTGTCCCGGACCGTGATAAGTAATATCGCCGCCCCGGTCAATTTCG
>DAIEQT010000240.1 GCA_027347545.1 Ignavibacteria bacterium
ACATAAGGAGTTTCGCCGCACCCGGAGCATGCACCGGAGAATTCAAATAACGGCTGGAGGAACTGAGAGTCTTTAATAGCCGATGTTTTGATCTTTGTTCTGTCCAGTTCGGGCAAGCTCAAGAAGAAGTCCCAGTTAGCTTTTTCCTGTTCTCTAATAGGAAGCTGCGGAACCATATTCAAAGCCTTAAGGCGTGTTTCTTTCTTGTTCTTAGCCGGACAAACTTCAACGCAAAGTTCGCAGCCGGTACAATCTTCTACCGCAACTTGAATTGTGTAAGCGGAATTTTCCGGGAACTCTTTGCCTTTTGCATCCATATATTTAAATGTTGCCGGAGCGCCAGCTACTAAAGATTTATCGTAAGCTTTAATTCTAATAGAAGCATGAGGGCAAACCATTGCGCACTTACCGCATTGAATACAAACTTCAGAATCCCATGCCGGAACTTCGAGAGCTATATTTCTTTTTTCCCAACGAGTAGTTGCGGATGGGAATGTTCCGTCAATCGGCATCTCACTTACTTTTACATTATCGCCTTTTCCTTCCATCATCTTTCCTAATACGCTCTTTACATAGTCCGGAGCTTTATCAGAAACGATTGGCGGAATTTGAATTGAACCAACTTCCAAGCTGGAGTAATCAATTTGATGTAGATTCTCTAAAGTCTGATCAACTGCTAAGAAGTTTTTCTTAACAATTTCTTCGCCTTTAGAGCCGTAAGTTTTCTTAATTGATTTTTTGATTTGTTCAATAGCTTCATCTTTTGGTAAGATGCCGCTAATTGCAAAGAAGCATGTCTGCATGATTGTATTTACACGTCCGCCCATTCCGGTTTTTCCGGCAACCGCGTAACCATCAATTACGTAGAAGTTTAATTTCTTATCAATAATTTGCTGCTGAACTCTGTTTGGTAATTTATCCCAAGTTTCATCTTTGCTGTATGGCGAGTTAAGTAGGAAAGTACCACCATTCACAATGTTATCGAGCACATCAAATTTTTCTAACAACCCAAATGTATGGCATCCAACAAATTTCGCTGTCTGAACTAAGTAAGTTGAGTGAATAGGATTTGGTCCAAATCTTAAGTGAGAAATTGTTGTTGAACCAGACTTCTTAGAATCGTAAACAAAGTAACCTTGAGCGTAGTTTGGTGTTTCTTCACCAATAATCTTGATTGAGTTTTTGTTAGCACCAACGGTTCCATCTGCGCCTAAACCATAGAACAAGCAGCGTACAACTTCATCACCTTCAACCATAAATGTCTGATCATAATCTAAGCTTGTAAATGTAACGTCATCATTAATACCAACTGTAAAGTGATTTTTGGGAGAATCGTTCTTCAAGTTATCAAATACTGCTTTAACCATTGCCGGTGTAAATTCTTTTGAAGAAAGACCGTAACGTCCGCCAACAATCTTTGGCATTTTAGCAAACTGAGCAGTTCCATCAGCCATAGATTCTGAAATTGCAGTTACTACATCAAGATACAATGGTTCGCCGAGTGAACCCGGTTCTTTTGTTCTATCAAGAACAGAAATCTTTTCTACAGTGCTAGGAATTGCTGCTAGTAAATGTTTAACTGAGAATGGTCTGTATAATCTAACTTTTAGAACACCAACTTTTTCGCCGGAATTTTTTGTTAAATAATCTACAGTTTCTTGAGCGGCTTCTGCACCGGAACCCATTATAACAATAATTCTGGTTGCATCAGCAGCACCGTAGTAATCAAATAAATGATATTGGCGGCCTGTTACTGTAGCAAACTTATCCATCGCACTTTGTACAATTTCCGGACAAGCATTATAAAACTTGTTCACTGTTTCTCTTCCCTGGAAATAAACATCAGGATTCTGAGCAGTACCACGGATAAATGGATTTTCTGGATTCAATGCTCTCTTCTTAAATTCTTTTACTTTTTCATCGTCAACCATTGCTCGAATATCATCATCACTTAATTCTTCCATCTTCATAACTTCTGCGGAAGTTCTAAATCCATCAAAGAAGTGAACAAATGGAATTCTCGATTCTAAAGTCGCACGGTGAACAATTGCTGCCGTATCCATAACTTCTTGAACTGAGTTTGAGCAGATCAAACCAAAACCGGTTTGACGTGTTGCCATTACGTCGCTATGATCGCCGAAAATAGAAAGCGCGGCTGCTGCAATGGAGCGGGCGCTAACATGAAAAACTGCTGGAGTTAATTCACCGGCAATTTTGTACATGTTAGGAATCATCAAGAACAATCCTTGAGAAGCAGTGAATGTAGTTGTTAAAGCACCGGTTTGTAATGCGCCGTGGACAGCTCCGGAGTCTCCGCCTTCACTTTGGAGTTCTGAAACTGTTGTTACTGTTCCCCAAATGTTCTTTAACTGCTTGGCTGCCCAGGCATCTGAGAGCTCACCCATCGTTGAAGATGGAGTAATTGGATAGATGGCAATAACCTCACTAACGCGGTACGCCACGTGTGCGGCTGCTTCGTTGCCATCAATCGTAATTTTTCTTCTTTCCATTTATTCCTCTATTTATTTTGATAAGTCAATCGTTGCTAAAACGCTTTTTCTATGCAATAATCTTGCCATTTAGAAGAGTAAACTAT
>DAIEQT010000285.1 GCA_027347545.1 Ignavibacteria bacterium
AATCACTTTCTAAAAAGCTCCATATATTCTTCAAATAAATACATCCTATTTCTTCTGAGACCTGTAAGCTCTTTAAGAATACCTAAGCGAACAAAGTCGTTTATTATTGTATTGGCAGTTTGTTTTGAAATTTTTAATTCATCAACCAAATAGTTTACCTGTATAAACGGGCTTCTGTAAAGGTAGTTTATTACATTTTTTGCCAAAGGCAGTTTTCTTCCCAGCTTAATAATTTTTTTGTCCTCAATTTCATTTCGCAGCTTGAGGATTTTCTGAAAAGTTTCCGTACCGGTTTGAGCGGTTTCTATAACGGCACTTAAAAAGAATTTTATCCATTGAGTTAAATCATCTTTTGTTCTAACAACCGTAAGATTGTCATAATAGAGTTGGCGATGCTTTTCAAGAAAATCGGATAAATATAAGGTTGGCTTTGTTAAAAGCTTGTTAGCTACTAAGTAGAGTGTAATTAGTAACCTACCTACTCTTCCGTTGCCATCTAAAAACGGATGAATGGTTTCGAACTGATAATGAGTGATTGCAATTTTAATCAGATGCGGAACGCAAATACTATTATTGTTTGCAAAATTTTCCAAATCGCTTAAAAGCTCCGGCATATCTTGATAATGTGGTGGAATAAATGTGGCGTCCTTTATAGTCGCACCGCCAATCCAGTTTTGGCTAGTTCTGTACTCTCCTGGAAGTTTATTTTTTCCGCGAACGCTTTGTAAAAGAATCTTATGAATTTGAGTTATTAGCCGAGAAGAAAGAGGCAAGTTAGAAAGGTTATCTATCGCATCGTTCATAGCAGCAATATAATTTTGAACTTCACGCCAATCATCTTTTTTTTCAGGAGTAACATCTTTTTCTTTTAATACTGCTTCTTCTATGTGAGTTTGTGTTCCTTCAATTCGACTTGATGTAGTAGCTTCTTTTACTATATGCATCCTAATAAAAAGATCTACATTGGGAACTATTAATGAAAAAGCATTTAATTCGCCTAGTTTTAAATTGGCTTCCTCCAGAAGTTTATTTATTTGCGGATCACTTACCACCCATTCCTGATTAATCTTAGTAGGCAGAAAACTTTTATATTGAAATTGAGGAACGTAAGTACCTGCTTTAAAGTCTTTTATGTCCATTTTGCTTCAGCCCACTATTTCTTGCATAAAGTTAGACTAAAGATGTTCTATAGTCAAGGATTTTACTATAACTTAGACTAAGGCAATTGTTTAGTCCAAGTCCCTATCATAATTCATTCATGTATCGAGGGGTTTTCGAAGAAAGTGGCTGGAAACAAAAAAGCTCTGCAATTGCAGAGCTTTTTAATTTTGGCGTTCTCTCCCTTTGGAGGCTGTCGCATAATTAATGAATCAATAATTTATCAGTGTAAATCCGTTAAATCTGCGTCATCCGCGGGCTATTTATTAAAAAATATTAATTATGCGACGGCCACCTTTGGGGGAGAACAAGGGGGGCTTATTTCAATCTCCATTTGCCTTTATCATAAGCCGTGCGTAACTCAACCAGCTCTGGTAAATCCATTCCAATCTCTTTTAAGAATTCTAACTTTGGAACACCATTTTCATCCCAGCCGCGTCTTTTGTAAACAGCATCTTTCAATTGCTCGTAGCGGTTCTCTCTATACTGTCTCAACACTTTCTGTTTTTCTTCGGTTGTCTTTCCTTCCGGATCAAAACCGATAGTTTCTTTCAACTGTTTATCATAACGTTCTTGGCGTGATTCATATTCTTCTTTTGTAACCGGACCGGCAGCGCGGAAAGGCTGAGCATCCCATTTTCTTGTTCCAAAACCTCTGCGCAAGTTGAACATTCTTTGATAGTTATAAACTCTTTCCGAGTCTCGAATGAGCTGATGTTTATCAAATTCTTTTCCGGTTACAGCTTTGTAGATTGTAACGTAGTTATCAACGTGTTCCGGAACTTTTGCCGGCTCTGAAGTTTGCGCATTATCTTCCGGTTCAACATCATTCCAAGGAAGTTTGCACAAGCCAACCAATCCAAACCAGGTTCTAAACATTGGGAAGTAGTGAAGCGCTTCAGCTTTATTTTCAAACGTTGGAATTTGATTGTTCACCATGTCCATAAAGATTAACCAAGCTTCATCGTGTTGCGGACCTTTGTTTGTAAGCGCAAAACCGCCTTGCTGAGCGAGCGATTCTTTTGAAACATATTCTGAATACTCGAGACCTTTGTTTTCCATTCCAATATCTTGAAGGAACTGAGGATCGCCCCAGCCGGTTGCGGCAAACATTTCTTTCATTTTGCGAACACCAAGTCCGGCAACTTTACCAAATCCTTCTCCTCGTGCTAACTGATGCAAAAGTTCCATCGCATTATCAGCATTTCCGAAATTCAATTTCAATCCGCCGGTTCTCTCTTCATTCAAAATACCATTTTCGTAGCATTCCATAATGAATGCAAGCAATGTTGCCCACGTGATTGTACAGATTCCATAAGTGTCACAATAGAAGTTTGCTT
>DAIEQT010000269.1 GCA_027347545.1 Ignavibacteria bacterium
GAATATCGCTGCTTGAAAAATGAAGTTGAAAACCACTTACACCGGAAAGTGAACCGGCGGGGGCGCGGATTTCTGCCGGAAAATCGGGAACTGTACTTAAATCATTGCCCATTTTTGCAGTTGTATCGGTAAACTGAGAACCGGTCAATTGCATTCCGTCGCAGGAGTCTCCTGCGAATCGGATGGTTACATCATCAACTACTTGAACTTTTTTTGCCATAATTATTTCTCTTTATTAACTCTTAGATTTTCTATTAGTGCTGAAAAAATAATGAATTGAGACATATTAACCGAATCGAATTAGATAGGTTTTAAATGTTTTTTGCTTAAATGCCAATTTATCAACTACTTTCGCCAGCCTTGCACTATTGGGAATCTTCTTCCGTAGCCAAAAGCTTTTGTTGAAACACGCAAAACCGGTGCTGCTTGTTTCCGCTTAAACTCATTCAAATCCACTAATCTTAAAACCTTTTTTACAATGCTTTCGTTCCCAATTTTCTTAGAAATCTCCTCATATTCTTTCTGTTCTTCCAAATACATTTTCAATATTGTATCAAGTAAATCGTATGGCGGCAGCGAATCTTGGTCGGTTTGGTTTGGTCTTAATTCTGCTGAAGGAGCTTTCTCAATTATTTCGTGTGGAATAAGTTCTTCATCTTTGTTAATGTAATTGGCAATCTGGTAAATCTGAGTTTTATAAACATCTCCAATTACCGCGAGAGCTCCGCACATATCTCCGTAAAGAGTTGCATAGCCGGTTGCAATTTCAGATTTGTTTCCCGTCGTGCAAAGTAAGTAACCATGTTTGTTGCTCATCGCCATTAAGTAAAGTCCGCGAACACGGGATTGCAAATTTTCTTCCGTTACATCTTCGTCTTTTCCGCCAAAAGCTTCTTTAAGCATTGCCAAAGTTTCGTCAACTACATCTTGTATTGCAATTTTATCTGATGAGATGCCGAGATTTGAAATCAGTTTCTCGGAATCGCTTATACTTCCCCCGCTGGAATATTTCGAAGGCATCATTACAACGTGAACATTTTCGCTGCCAAAAGCTTTTACAGCTAGGTAAGCTACAATTGCAGAATCAATTCCTCCGCTTAAACCTATCAACGCTTTTTTGAAACCGGTCTTGCGTGCGTAATCTTTTAATCCTAAAATCAAAGCCGCCGTAACTTCATCGGCGAGGCTTCCTTCTATCTCTTTAACCGATTCGTATTTTTGTTCAGTATCAAAAACAAAATAATCTTCTTCAAACTTTTTTCCGATTAAGCACAACTTGCCGGTTTTGTCAAAACACATGCTCGCACCGTCAAAAATTAATTCAGTCTGAGCGCCAACGCAGCAAGCATAAACAAGCGGGAGTTTATCATCGCTTGTAAGTTTAGAAAGCATAGCTAACCTTTCTAATCGTTTGCCATAAGCGTATGGACTTGCTGAAATGTTAATCAAAACTGTTGCCCCACCATCGTATAATTTCTTTATAGGGTCAACCGAATAGCGCAGATGCTTCCAGTAATCCACATCGTTCCAAATATCTTCACAAATAGAAATTCCCAGTTTCTCTCCTTTGAATTCGAAAACTGAAACATCTTTGGCAGATTCAAAATATCTCACCTCATCAAAAACATCATAATTGGGAATCAAAGTCTTGTGCTGAACAAATTGAATCTTTCCGCCGAAACAAAGTAAAGCGGAGTTATAAACATTCGTCCCAATATTATCTTCAAATGTTTCAGTGATTGAGCCGAAGATTAAACCAACTTCTCCGGTAACAGAAGCAATTTCTTCAGAGGTTTTTCGAACGGCATCGCGAAATTCTTTTTTCTCTACCAAATCAAGCGGAGGATATCCACACAGAAACAACTCGGGAAAAACTATGAGATCAACTTTATCTTTTTCGGCAAGTTTATATCCGGCAAGAATTTTTCCTTTATTCCCTTTTAAGTCGCCTATAATTGGGTTGGACTGACATACGGCAATTTTCATCAACAATACGTTTAATTATTTTAGCGAAAGTTAGTAAGAAGCGTAGTATTTTCAAACGCAAAGTAAAATTGTTTTGCAAAACCTTTTCGGAATTATTACGTCTTAATAACTGAACAGCTTAAAGGTGACTATATGAGAGAGAAACTATTTCGTTCAAGAAGAACAAGAGTTATTGCCGGAGTTTCCGGTGGTTTAGCACAGTATTTTAATATTGATCCTGTAATCGTGAGAATTTTGTTTGTAGTGCTAACGATTATGCATGGCATGGGTCCGGTAATATATATCATACTTTGGATTGCAGTTCCAGAAGAACCTTTTGCACAGGCTTATGGAATTAATACAGATGATACAGCCACGCCGGAAGGGTCAGAACCAAAATTTGATAATTTGAATATGGACAGTGTTCCGCTCGAACCAAAGAAATCCGGCTCCGGAAGAATAATTGCCGGTTCAATTTTAATTTTGATTGGAGCAATCTTTTTCTTTGATAGATTTATTCCTTCGTTTGATTTCGGCGATATCTTCCCGTTTATTTTTATTATCGCCGGCGCTGCATTGTTATTGAACTCGGTTAAAAAGTGAGGCACGAAATGAAAAGCGGACAAATGTTTTGGGGATTTTTTCTTTTAACTCTCGGCGCGTTGTTCTTGTTAGTTAAGTATGATGTGATTGTAAGTTCATTCGAATTTGTTTGGGATTTGTGGCCACTCATCTTTGTATTCTGGGGCGCTATGGTAATCTTCAAACAAACTGTTGCCAGACCAATTATCAACGGCTTCTTTGGAATCTTCCTTGCACTGTTAATTTATGGATTCTTGAACAACTTATTCGGCGGTTTCAATTTCCAATTTGATGAGTCCGATACTTACGCTGAATCATATAATCAAGATTACGACCCGGCAATTAAGGTTGCCAACTTACAAATTGATGCCGGTGCCGGCTTGTTTTCAATTTCCGATACAACTTCAAATTTAGTTGATGCAAAAGCTCGTGGAATTCTTGGCGAATATGATTTCAGTTGCGATGAAACTGATTCAATTGCTAATATCTATTTTTCTATGAACACCAAGAATTTTAATTTCTTTAAGAACAAATTGCGTAACCAATTGAACATAAGGTTGAACCCGAAAGTAGCTTGGGATTTCGATATCAATCTCGGCGCGTCAAAGTCCAAATTCGATTTATCAAAGTTCGATGTACGCAATCTCAGTCTGGAAACCGGCGCAACTAGCACATACATTAAATTTGGCGATAGGAGTGATGATACCACTGTTGATATTCAGATGGGAGCCGCGAACTTAACATTGGAAATCCCAAAAGGTGTTGGCGCTGAAATTAATTCCGATATGGCGTTGATAGCGAAACATTTTGATGGTTTCAGCAAGAAAGGCGACGGATATTATGTTACCGATAATTTTGAGACAAGCAAAAAGAAAATAAAAATTAATGTCGAAGGTGGAGTTTCATCTTTTAATATCTACCGTTACTAAACTACTTTTTCTTATTAGCTTTTTTAGAGAGCACTTTTGGAGGAATCCAGAGGTGCTTTTTCATTTCTACACAGCCGTCTTCGTCAAATCTAACACCTTCAGAACGAAGCAAGTCTTCCATTAACTTTGGATCGCCAAAGTGAACTTTGCCGGTTAATGCGCCGAATCTATTTACTACTCTGTGACAAGGAAGATTACTGCTGCTCGCTCCATTCAATGCCCAACCAACTGTACGTGCAGCAGATTTTATTCCACACGATTCAGCAATCAATCCGTAAGTTGTAACTTTTCCTTTAGGAATTTTTGCAACAAGCTTATAAACTCTATCAAAAAAATCTTGTTTCTTCTTCATTCCGTAAATTCTCAATTCGCAATTCTAAATTCTCAATTGCTTTTTACTCTCCCATAACTTTAATGATTAGCCGCTTCCTTCTCTGCCCATCGAACTCTGCATAATAAACTTGCTGCCAAGGACCAAAATCAAGCTTGCCATTTGTTACGGGAATAATCACTTCATGATGAACCAGCAAACTTTTCAAATGTGCATCCCCGTTGTCTTCACCGGTTCTGTGGTGTCTGTAATCGGTTTTGAATGGCGCAAGTTTTTCCAACCACTCATCAATATCTTGAATCAATCCGCTCTCAGCATCGTTAACATAAACGCCGGCAGTAATGTGCATTGCGGAAACTAAAATCATTCCCTCTTTAATGCCGCTTTTGCTAAGCGCCTTTTCAACTTCATGAGTGATATTGATGTATTCTCTCTTCTTCGAAGTATTAAACCAAAGATATTCGGTTAGCGTTTTCATTTGTTGCCTTCTGTTGATTTAGCCAGCCGCTCAGCAAGCGATTTAATTAATTTCTTGGAAATGTCCGGGTACATTCTGATTATTTCATCAAGCTCGCCGGAAATTATAAGCAAGCTTGAGGCTTCGAGAGCTCTGATTTCTGCCGAGCGAGGTTTGTTGAGAATTAAACTCATCTCGCCAACTATCTCGCCCGGTTTTTCAAATTGAGCTATCTTTTTCCCATTCTTGAAAATTCCAATTTTCCCCTCAACCAAAACAAAAAAGTTTTTTGATTTATCACCTTCATGAGCAACAACTTCATTAAAGAGATAATGCTTCATTGTGGACATTTCAGCCTCACTAATTGTGAGAAAATTTCAAAAGGTATTCTTTTATAAAGTTATTTATCTCTCCATCCATTACACCATGAACGTCTGAAGTTTCGCAGTCAGTTCTGTGGTCTTTAACCATATTATAAGGATGAAAAACATAAGAGCGTATTTGACTTCCCCACTCAATTTTCATTTTGCCTTTTTCAATTTCATTGGCTTCGGCTTGCTGCTTCTCAACTTCAATCTGGTAAAGTTTTGATTTCAACATCTTGAACGCATTTGTTTTATTCTGAATTTGTGAACGCTCTGATTGGCAAGCCGCAACTGTGTTAGTTGGAATGTGAGTGATACGAACCGCAGTTTCAACTTTGTTCACGTTCTGCCCGCCTTTTCCGCCGGAACGATAAGTATCAATTCTCAAATCAGCCGGATTAATATCTATCTCGATTGTATCATCAACTTCCGGTATAACGAATACCGATGCGAAAGAAGTATGGCGGCGTTTGTTCGCATCAAACGGAGAAATTCTTACAAGCCGGTGAACGCCATTTTCAGCTTTCATATAACCGTAAGCAAAATCGCCGGCGACTTCAATAGTTGCACTTTTTATTCCGGCACCATCACCGTCT
>DAIEQT010000282.1 GCA_027347545.1 Ignavibacteria bacterium
GACTCGTTCGATGTTACCGATACAATTTCTTCCGCTACATGAAGTTTATGTGTCGGTTCATCGCCCATTGTGTTGATTTTGTATGTTGCGCCTTTCGCAGTTGGAACGCGCCCAACTCCAAGTTCAGTTAAATCTCGTGACAGCGTTGCCTGCGTAACTTTAATTCCATTATGTTTTAAAACTTTAACAAGCTGTGTTTGGTTGTAAATCTCTTGAGAAGAAATAATAGATTTAATTATTACATGTCGTTTGTGAATGTCTTCTAATTTCTTACTCATTTGTTCCTCTTTGATTTTTTGTTGAGTTTATTATTCGCCAACTATTTCCGTACCGATACCTTCTTGGGTAAAGATTTCCAGCAATAGCGCGTGTTCTACTCTTCCATCAATTATATGAACTTTTTGTACACCGGATTCAAGTGCGGCAAGAGCAGATTCCACTTTAGGAATCATCCCGCCGCTTATATTTCCGTCGGCAATATATTTTTGCGCTTCACTTTGTGTAAGATGAGAAGCCAGCTTGCCATTAATTTTTACGCCGTCAATATCCGTCATGTAAACAAGTTTAGTTGCGCTTAGCGACGCGGCAATTGGACCCGCAGCAATATCTGCATTCACATTATAGATTGTTCCTTCGGCATCAACACCAATCGGCGCAATAACCGGTAAGTATCCGTCTTTCAGAAGATTTCTTATAAACGATGCATTAACATCCGTTACTTCGCCAACCAAGCCAAGCTCTTTATCTAATTGTTTAACCGAAACTAAATTTGCATCTATACCGCTTACACCAACTGCTCTTCCGCCATTGATATTTATACGGCGTACGATATCTTTATTTATCAACCCGCCGAGCACCATTTGCACAACATCGCGCATGTCTTCATCGGTGTAACGCTGCCCATTAACAAACTTTGTTTTTATATCAAGCTTTTCAGCAAGCGAAGTAATTTCTTTTCCGCCACCATGAACAACCACAACTTCAATTCCAATTTTGCGAAGCAGTGTTACGTCTTGAGCAACCATCGCTTTCAAATTTTCATCGGTCATTACTGCGCCGCCATACTTAATTACAAACGTAGTTTTTTCAAACTGTTGTATGTAAGGCAGCGCCTCTATTAATACATCTTCTTTTCTGAAAATTGGATTCGTCAAGTTCTGTAGCTCCCATTAATCTTTACATACTCTTCTGAAAAATCACACGTCCAGCAAGTAGCTTTTCCATTTCCGCCATGCAATTCTAAAAGCAGATTTATTTTGGCTGGCTTCAGCGTTTGGTTTGCAATCGCGTTCGGCAGAGTTACAAAGTAATTTTCTTTTAGAATTGGAATTTCATTTATCGTTATTTCAAACTTGTCCGGATTGAATTCAATTCCCGAATAACCAACCGCTGCTAAAATTCTTCCCCAGTTTGCGTCTTCTCCATGAATTGCAGTCTTTACGAGCGGTGATAGCGCAACTGTTCTTGCTGCTTTCTCAGCATCAGCATCTGTTAATGCGCCTTCTACTGTTATTTCAATTATCTTTGTCGCGCCTTCTCCATCCTTAACAATATCAATAGAGAGTTTCTTCAACAGATCAAATAATTCTTCTTCAAACAATTTGTATTCATCTGTTCCTTCTTCAATAGTAACACCACTAGCACCGTTTGCCAGCATTATCACCATATCGTTTGTGCTTGTATCGCCATCAACAATAATTCTATTGAATGTTCTATCGCAAGTTGTTTTGAGCATAGTTTGTAGTGTTGATTTTGCAATCGCAGCATCCGTTGTAACAAAGCCAAGCATTGTAGCCATGTTAGGATGAATCATTCCGCTGCCTTTAGCAATTCCGCCAATATTAACTTCAATTCCGTTAACCATGAAAGAAGTTTCATGCGATTTAACAAAAGTATCTGTCGTCATAATCGCCTCGGCGGCAGATAGATATCCGCTTTCGCTAAGATGGCTGGCGGCTCTTTTAATTCCAGTAACAATTTTTTCTATTGGGAGTTTTTCTCCAATAACACCGGTAGATGAAACAAAAACTTCTTGCGGAGAAATACCAAGCGCGCTCGCGGTTTCGTTTGCCATAGTTACAGCATCGTTATAACCCTTTTCACCAGTACAAGCGTTTGCGTTTCCGCTGTTGCATACAATTGCACGGAATGAATTATTATTCATAAGATGTTCTTTGCAAACCAACACCGGTGCAGCTTGAACTTTGTTTAACGTAAATACTCCCGCTGCTGTTGCCGGCACTTCGGAAACTATCAAAGCTAAATCTTTCTTAACTCTCTTTACTCCGCAGTGTATTCCAACCGACTTAAATCCCTTTGCCGCTGTTATTCCTTTTTTCACTTTACACTCGATGTATGATTCTTGAAACATTTTAATAATCCTTCGGTTTGTTCAAAGCCAAACATTATGTTCATATTCTGAATTGCTTGTCCGGCGGCTCCTTTCACTAAATTATCTATTGTTGAAAAAGTTACTAACGTATCGTTTCCAACCAGCTTCCAGCTTATATCGCAAAAATTTGTATGATGAACATCCTTCAGCTCCGGAATTTCCGGCGCGATTAACCTTATAAATGGTTTATCATTGTATGCGCTTTCAAATGCACTTTTAATCTCTGCCTCTTTAATCCCACTCTTAATCTTTGAATGTATTGTTGAGTAGATTCCTCGAGTTGCCGGAAGCAAATGTGGAATGAACGAGAACTGCGTTGTAGAACCGCTGAACATATCCAAATACTGTTTTATTTCCGGAATGTGTTGGTGATTACCAACTTTATATGCGCGAACGCTTTCATTCACTTCGCTGTAAAGCATGTTCTGTGATAAAGTTTTTCCGGCGCCGCTTGTTCCACTGTAAGAGACAATACATATCGAGTTGCTCTCTATAAGATTGCTTTTCAAAAGAGGAATTAACGGTAGCAAAACACTTGTTGGATAGCAGCCAGGATTTGCAATCAACTTTGCATTTGCAATTTTAGTTTCATTCCATTCACTTAATCCATAAACAGCTTCACTCAGTAAGTTTATTGCTGTGTGATCGTGCTTGTAGTACTTTGCATAGTCTGTAACATTACTTAAGCGGAAATCTCCGCCGAGATCTATAATCTTAACATCTGTTTCGTAAGCTTGGGCAATTATTTTAATAGATTGTCCCGATGGCAGAGCAACAAACACCAAGTCGAGTCCACTCAACGCTTCATTACCAAACTCTTCGATTTCGAGCGAAATCATTCTACGCAAAGATGTATGCACTTGGTCTATTCTGTTTCCCACGGTAGAATGACCAAAAAGCTTAACAATTTCAGCTTCGGGATGAGCGAGAAGCAACTTTATAAGCTCTATTCCTGAGTAACCCGCTGCACCAATTATACCAATTTTTACCACTTCCAAGCCTTAATAAATTTGGGGTATAATTATAAATAAATGTGAATAATTATACAAGAGCGAAAATTTGAAAAAATTGTAATAAAAAACCCGGCTCTTCTGAAGCCGGGCTTTGTTAGAAATTTATGGTGGGTTTAATCTATTCGATTTTCTTTGCGGGCATCTCTCTTCCGCTCTGCGTAAGTATTAGTTGGTTAACAACCCCATTTTCTTTCACAAATTTTATCTGAGCGTCAACAACTTTGGGGTAGAACTTGTCTTCGGCTAAAGGAAATATTTCCGCTTGCGGCTGTCCTGTTGCCTGAACGAATATCTTCTCGCCGTTTACCGTTACAGTCATTATAAAATTAGGCGTAAGCTGATATTTTCCAACGTATTGTTTTAAAATTTCGGCGGATACTTTTATCTCTTTGGGCTCTTCCACACTTATACCGTTATCCTTCAACACTTTTATCGCACCGGTGTTTCTTGGGTTTAATTCCAGAGATTTTTTGTAATTAACAATAGCTTCTTCCTTATTTCCCTTTTTAAGAAGCGCTTCGCCGTAGCTGTCGTACACATTTGCCGATTTTAGAAATTCCTCTACATTTAGTTTGAAAACGGCAAGCGCCTCATCAAGTTTGTCCTCACTTAGCAAAGTATACCCAAGTTGATTCATCTCGTTTTCTCTGAGAACAAACGCATCCTTTTCCTCTTTCATTTGCTTGAACTGATCAACCGCGTCTTTAATACCATCTTCCTTAATAACATTTGCTAAATGTTCGGCTAACGATTGAGCCGGCATTTTAACTTCTTTCCCATTTAAGATATCAATTATTTTTTCCGTTATTTCATTTAAAGGGGCACCGCCGGCATTACTAAAAAGAATTACAACTTGCCCATTCTTTGGGATAAAATAATTAATCGTATTGAACCCGTTAATGCCGCCGCCGTGAGTGATTACATCGTATTCCTCATTGCCAATCCTCTTTTTCCCTAAACTCCAGCCATATCCATACTTCGCCCCGAGTCCATCTACTCTCGATTTAAATATCTCATCCATAAACTTCTTTGGCAAAAGCTTTTCTGTCTGAAGCGCTTTATCCCAGATCAGTAAATCTTCTACTGTTGAGTAGAGCGAGCCCGCGGCATAAGGCAGAGACATATCAAGAAACGGTGCGTTAGTATAACCTTCTAAAGCTTTTTGGTAGCCGGCTGCGCGTTTAAGTAAAATCGTTTCAGCTAAATCGTAGCCTGAGTTATTCATGCCAAGCGGTTCGAAAATATTTTTCTTCAGAACCGATTCATAACTCTTTCCGGTTATCTTTTCTATGATCGCTCCAAGCAGAAAATAACCCGAATTGTTGTAAGCATAATGCTTACCCGGTTCGAATTCAAGGTCGCCGCTGCAATGTTCTTTTATAAAATCATCCGGTTTGTAAAATTTGCGACTTACATTTTTGATAAAATCTGCTTCACTGGTATAACTTGGAATTCCCGATGTATGCGTGAGCAGCATTTCAATTGTGATTTTATCTCCGGTGTCCTTGCGGTAATATGGTAAATACTCCGTCAGCTTTCCATCAAGTTTAATTTTTCCTTTTTCAACAAGCTGCATGATTAGCATTGATGTGAATTGCTTTGTTATTGAGCCGAGACGATGTTTAGTATCCGCCGCGTTCGGAATATTCCATTCCATATTTGCGAAACCGTAACCCTTCTTTAGTACAACATCAAAGTTGTCCGCTACCAGAGCGCTGCCGTTGAAATAGCGGTACTCACTATACTTTGAAATAAGCTGGTCAATTTTTTCTACTTTGGTTTGTGCAAGAAGATATGATTGAGAGAAAACAGATAGGACGAGAAAAAACATGATCGTAATTTTCTTCATCTTACTTTCCTTTTATGATTGGTGTTGATTTAGATGCATAGTTAATCAATTAAGTTACATAGGCGCTAAAGTTTATGAACGGAAAATGAAATAGACGGCGCCAATTAGGCACAATCCAGCCCAAAGAAAATCCAGCTTGAACGGCTGGCGCATATACAGAATTGCGAATGGAACAAAAACGGAAAGAGTAATCACTTCTTGAAGAATCTTTAGCTGGGCAATATCCAGCTCTGAGTAACCAATTCTATTAGCCGGAACTTGCAGAAGATATTCGAAGAGAGCTATTCCCCAGCTTAGAAAAGCGGCAATGTACCACTTCTTGTCCGCGTGATTTTTTAAGTGTCCGTACCATGCAAAAGTCATAAAGAAATTTGAAAGTATTAACAGAAATGTTGTGCGGATAATTACCGGCATACTTATTATGTAGTTAATCATAAGTCAGCTTTACCAAATTGTGTTGAAAATTTACAAGGGCAAAAATAGTAAGAATGGGAAAATGTATTGTTATGCAAAACACTTTCCCATTTAAGAAAGTTTAATTCTCGGGTGGGGTTGCATCCGGTATATATTCTAAAATGTCTCCGGGCTGGCAATCGAGCGCTTTGCAAATCGCTTCGAGAGTAGAAAACCTAACCGCGCGCGCTTTTTCTGTTTTGAGCACGGAAAGATTTGCCATTGTTATCCCAACTTTTTCTGCAAGCTCGGTCAGCGACATCTTCCGCTTCGCCATCATTACATCTAAATTAATTCGTATCATCGTTGCCTCATACGGTTAAGTCGTTTTCTTGTTTAATTGCTGCGCTGATGGAAACGATTTTTGAAATGATTAGTAATACAATTCCAGCAACTATTAAAGAGAAGTTGATTTCAAATAACGACGGAAAGTATGACAACCTTTGTGAGTTAAACCATTCCATATGCGCTATTGAATTGTTAACCCAAAAGAAAATTAGCAAGCGAACGACTTCTCCTATTAAAAAGTAGAATCCAATATATTTTATTCTTTCCGCGTTTTCGATATTA
>DAIEQT010000284.1 GCA_027347545.1 Ignavibacteria bacterium
GCTTCAGTCATTTGTTTCTTTATTTCATCAAGCAGTTCTTCTGTCTTGCCGCGGAAAACTTTTACGGCTTGGTTCACCATTGAATTGTATCTTTCTTTGGTAACAAGACCTTCGCAAGGTCCTTCGCACTTTTTGATATGATAATCCAAGCAGATTTTGAATTTCTTCTTTTCAACGGCTTCTTCTGTAATATCAAACTTGCAGCTTCTAATCTTGAAAATTTTAGTAATCAGCCGAAGAGATGATTTCATGTTCTTGACATCTGTATATGGACCAAAGTAACGCGATCCGTCTTTCACAATATTCCGTGTTGGAAAGATTTGCGGAAACGGCTCGTTGGTTACACGGATGTAAGGAAAGGATTTATCATCCTTGAGCAAAACATTGTAACGCGGCTTTAACTCTTTTATAAGATTGTTCTCAAGTACTAAAGCTTCAATTTCAGTATCGGTTACAATGATTTGTAAGTCTTCAATTTTTGAAACGAGTATTTCGGTTTTTGGCGAATCAATACTTTTGTGAAAATAAGAACGGACACGGTTCTTTAAGTTCTTAGCCTTGCCGACATAAATCACTTTGCCTTTATTATTGAAATACTGATAAATGCCCGGAAGCGACGGCAAATTCTCTAATTTTTCTTTTAGTGTCTCGTTCATATTCTGTGATTTCGTTGGAAGCAAAATAACAACTCAAGCGGAAAATAAAAAAGCCGGGCATACCCGGCTCTGAAAAGAAATTTAGAAATATTAGAATTGATAATTTTTAGGAATGATTACTATTCCAGTCTCGGAAACGGTAAAGTGTTTTTTGTCCGTCTCAATATCAAATCCTATTTCCATACCTTCCGGCACAGAAACATTTTTATCAATAATGGTTCTCCGTATTCGCGCGTGTCTGCCAATCTTACAGTTATCAAAAATGATTGAATCTGTTACATAGGAATAACTGTTTATGCGAACATTAAAACCTATAATTGAACGTTCAACCAGACCGCCGGAAACAATTGTTCCGTCTGATATTAATGAATTGAACGCGCGTCCGACTCTTTCTCCTTCGTGAGAGATTGTCTTTGCCGGCGGGTACTGAAGCTGACGCGTTCTTAAAGGCCAATCAAAATCATACAAATTAAAATGAGGACTAACATTTATTAGATCCATGCTGGCAGCGTAGTAACTATCAATTGTTCCAACATCAACCCAGTAAGGTTCATCCTTTTTGTTCTCATCAATAAAACGGTAGGACTGAACGTGGTAGCCGTTTTGAATCATGTAAGGAATTACATCTTTCCCAAAATCGTGATTAGGAATTTTTTCTTTTTCCATTTTGCCAAGAACTTCTTTCAATGCGTTAACATTGAATGCATAAATACCCATGTTAACAAAGGAGAAAGCCGGCTTGCCGGGGATTGTAGGCGGGTTCTTCGGTTTCTCAACAAATGATTTTACTTTATAATGCTCGTCAATATCTATCACACCAAAACGATCTGCCACAGATTTGGGCACTTCGATGCTCGCAATAGTAAGCGCAGCTTTTTTCTCGGTGTGATACTGAAGCATTTTCAAATAATCCATCTTATAAATATGATCGCCGGAGAGAAGCAGTAGCTGTTCATAATTCTCATCTTCAATCAAATTTAGATTTTGCTGAACGGCATTTGCTGTGCCGAGATACCAATTATTACTTGTCTTAAACTGCGGCGGGATGGAATAAATAAACTCTCCTAAATCCGGATTGAAAATATTCCATGCTTCGTAAAGATGGCGACTGAGTGAATCGGATTTATATTGGGTTATCACAAAAATTTTGCGAAGCCCGGAGTTTAAGCAGTTTGAAAGAGTGAAATCTATAATTCTGTACTTTCCGCCAAAGGGAACGGAAGGTTTTGTCCTTACCTTTGTTAGCGGAAAAAGCCGTTCACCCTGTCCGCCGGCAAGAATCATAGTAAGGGTCTTTCTTAAAGTAGTTGATCCTGTATAAACCATAATTTTCTCGATGTAGTGTTGTTTAAAATATATTTAATTAACAATTGATTGGCAAACAATGAAATTGTTAATTTAGAATCAGAATCAAATATCAACTCCCTAATTAATGCAAAATAGAAACCGGGCTTACCTTATTGTATCGTTTTTGATATGCCTATTTATCGTCGGCGGTTACTCAATTTACGATTTTCTCCAAAGCAGATTTCCGTTCGGAATCAGTAAAGGCGTTTCTATTGCTCTTCAACTGAAAGAATTTAGCAACGATAAGCTTGATGAGTATAATCCCAAAACCCAACACTCGGTTGATGTAATCCATTACACTATCAAAATTAATCTCGATACGAAAAAGAAAAGTATAGACGGCGACGTAACTATAAGCATGAAGTTGAATGATAAGAAGTCTGGGTCAATCCCGCTTAATTTTTATGAAAACATGAAAGTGAAGCTTGTGCAGATTAACGGAATAGATGCTGATTACGGGTTAGATGACAAAATTCTGTTAGTCCAAAAGAAGAATAAAGATTTGGATTCGATTGATATAAGAATTGCTTACAGCGGGACACCCAAAAGTTTAGGCTTTGGTTCATTCAATTTTGAAACTCACCAAAATCATCCATTTGTTTATTCGCTTAATGAACCGGTCTTTGCATCAACGTGGCTGCCTTGTATAGATTTACCGGATGACAAAGCTCAAGTTGATATATATATTACCAACGATACTTGCTGCGTATCGCTTTCCAATGGAAAACTTGTTGAAACGAAAGTTGCCTGCGGCAAAAAAACTTATCACTGGAAAACTATTTATCCAATTTCTACATATTTAATTGCAATTTATTCCGGAAAGTATAAATCGTTTTCACAGAAATATGTTTCAGTAACAAAGGATTCGCTTAATCTTTCTTATTTTGCATTTGAGAGCGATCTTGAAAACGCTAAGAAGGATTTTGGCGATCACCCGGAATACTTCAAAGTTTTCGAAGAAATATTTGGCGCATATCCGTTCATCAGAGAAAAATATTTTGTTGCTGAATTTCTTTGGCAGAATGGGGCAATGGAACACCAGACCTTAACCGGAATTGGTTCTAACTTTGTAGGGGGTCACAAATTTTTTACTGATATGCTCGTTCACGAACTTGCTCATCATTGGTGGGGAAATGCGGTTGGTCCAAAGACCTGGAAAGATATTTGGCTCAATGAAGGATTTGCTACTTACTCTTCAGCATTATATTGGGAAAAAACCGCCGGACCGCGAGCGCTTCAAACTACTATGAGCGGAAGATTTGGATCTTTTGAAAATGGAAAGTTGTACAATCCGGGTAATGCGTTGTTTGGAAATCTTGTTTACAACAAAGGTGCGTGGGTGTTGCACATGTTGAGAAGGGAAGTAGGTGATGATAACTTCTTTAAAACTTTACGTGAATATCTGAAACAGTATAAATATGGAAATGCTTCCACCTACGATTTCAAAAAACTTTGTGAAAAGGTTAGCGGAAAGAACCAAACCCAGTTCTTTAATCAGTGGGTTTTTAATGGCGAGGGAATTATTGAGCTTGCTTACGATTGGAGCGCTGAGCAAAATGGAGAGGATTTTTCTTTAGTATTAAACACAGAACAGTTACAAAATGGCTACGATATTTATAAATTTCCAGTGGACGTAAAATTTATTTATGAAGGAAACGAAAGCGAGATTAAAACCTTGCGGATTTCCCAAAAGCAGCAGCGCTTTAGTTTCACTTTGAAGACAAAACCAAAAGAAATTTTGCTTGATCCGGATAAATGGCTTTTGGCTACTTTTGAATCGAGGAATGATTAATACTTGAAAACATATTTCTTTATATCAGATGTTCATCTTGGTTTGCAAAACGAAAATCTTGAAAAGGAAAAGGAAAAACGCCTTGTTGATTTTCTGAAGTTTGCCGAATCAAATTGCGACGAGCTGTTTATCGTTGGGGATTTGTTCGATTACTGGTTTGAATACAAACGCGTTATCCAAAAAGGATTTATACGCACGCTTGGCGCGCTCGCTTCTTTTAGAGATACAGGTAAGGAGATTCATTACATTATTGGCAATCACGATTTTCTCCACACAGATTTTTTTGAAAAGGAAATTGGTGCAAAAGTTTACGAAGAAGAAATCAGCACAGAACTTAACGGAAGCAAATTCTTTATCGCTCACGGCGATGGATTAATGGCTGGCGATAACGGCTATAAAATGCTAAAGAAAGTTCTTCGCAATAAATTCATTCAGCGAGTGTATTCTGTTATTCATCCCGATTTAGGAATTAAAATTGCAAGCGGTTCAAGCAGGGCGAGCAGAGATTATACATCAACTAAAGATTACGGCGAGTTTAGCGGTTTGCTCGTTACTGCAAAGCAGCTTATTAACAAAGAATATGATTATGTTATTTTTGGTCATTCGCATAGAAGAACTATCGAAAAAATTGATAACGGAACATATGTTAATCTTGGCACTTGGTTAAAGAAACCGTGTTATGGTAAATTCACAAACAAATTTGAGATTATAGACTGGGAATAGTATGGATATCAAAAGACCAAATCAGTTATTGAAGAACGCGAAAAAACCAAAGAAGAAAAATTTACGATATATAATTATTGGCGCTGCTTCACTATTCGTAATCGCAACGGTACTCTTCTTCCTTTACGTTTTTGAGGGATTAGTTTCACTGGAAGAATTGGAAAATCCCAAAGCCCAGCTTGCCAGTAATGTTTACAGTGCCGATGGAGAACTTATTGGACAGTTCTATAAAGAAAATCGCGTTGAAGTTAGCATAGACAGCATCCCTCCGCATGTAATAAATGCGCTTATCGCTACAGAAGACAAAAATTTCTATGATCATTGGGGAGTTGATCTTCAAAGATTTGTTAAAGCGATGATTAAAAATATTCTCCTTTTCAGACGTGAAGGCGCTAGCACAATAACCATGCAGCTCGCAAAAAACCTTTACGGCTTTAAAGTAAAGCACGAAAGCAAAGCTGGTACAGTAATTAGGAAAATCCGGGAATGGATTACTGCCGTTCAGATTGAGAAAACTTATACTAAGCGGGAAATTCTTGAAATGTACTTCAACATTTCTTACTTCGGGCGGAGCGCATACGGTATTAGCATGGCTTCACGTATCTATTTTGATAAAGATGTAAAAGACTTAACCGTTCCAGATGCCGGAATTCTTGTTTCGCTGCTCAAATCTCCCGGCGGCTACGATCCATTCAATGAATATGATAACGCTTTCCGCAGAAGAAATATTGTAATGCAAAATATGGTGGATGATGATTATCTAACCGAGGAAGCATATGAAAAACTAAAAATTGAGCGAATCAAACTTTCCTACAAAAAGGTACAAGAGAAAATTTACGGCTCAATCGCTCCGCACTTCTTGGAATACATTCGTCAGCAGATGGAAAAACTTTCTGATAAATATGGCTTCGATCTGTATCAAGGCGGATTAAGAATTTACACAACTCTCGATAGCAGAATGCAGAAAATTGCAAACCATGCTGCACAACTGCATCTCGATAGATTTCAAAAACAATTTGATGCAAGCTGGAACTGGAATAGATATAGCTCGATTCTTCATGAAGTACTTGATAAAGCGATTAAGAATCGCCCTGAATATAATTCGGCTACTTCTCAAAAAGAACGTCTTGCGTTTTATAACCGTATTTTGAAAGACAAAGCATTTGTTGATTCGGTAAAGAATGAAGAAAAGAAAATTGAGGTTGGTTTTGTTGCGCTCGATACAAGAACCGGCGAAATTAGAGCTATGGTAGGCGGACGTGATAACAAATTTATGTATGGATTAAACCACGCTACGCAAATCCGCAGACAGCCTGGCTCTGCATTCAAACCATTTGTCTATACAGTTGCAATTGATAGAGGATTGTATCCGGCTTTCCCAATAGAAAATACACCTTTTTCATTCAATGATGGTTCCGGGAAACCGTGGAGTCCGGCAAATTTTGATCACAGCGTGGGCGGATTAACCACTTTGCGCTGGGCTTTAGCTGAGTCTTATAACTTGGTTGCAGCAAAATTAGTAATTGGAGATTATGCGCCTTTACCGGAAATTGGTCGCTTTGCTGCAAGGATGGGGATTAAAACAAAATTGGATCTAACACCGGCCATTTCATTAGGTTCTTCAGTAGTTACTCCTTTAGAGATTGTTAGCGGCTACGCAACCTTGGGCAACAGAGGTGTTTACAATGAGCCTATATCAATTTTACGAATTGAAGATAAAGATGGTGTTGTTATTGAGAAGTTTAACACACAAGCCAGCGAAGCAATATCGGAAGAGACCGCCTATATTGTAACTGATATGATGAGAACAGTAATGGATGGCGGTGGAACCGGCACATCAGCACGCTCTGTTTATAATTTCCAGCGCCCGGCTGCGGGTAAAACCGGAACAAACACAAATTATGCTGATGCTTGGTTTATTGGTTTTACTCCACAAATTACAGCCGGCGTTTGGGTTGGTTTTGATGATCAGAGAGTTACGTTTACCGGAACATACGGACAAGGTGCAGTTGCGGCGCTTCCTATATGGGCAATATTTATGCATGATATTTATGAGCAAATAAATATGCCGGTTGAAGATTTTCAGACACCGGCGAGCGGGAAAGTAATACGAGCTACATTTTGTAGAGAATCAATTTACGAACTTGGTCAGCCAAGATTGGTTTCGCCCGAGTGCAGAACTGGAAGCGTTACAGATATCATTAATGTAAAGGATTTGCCTCCGGTTTATGATCCTACAAATGAGCTTGAACCAAGATTTAATGCATTTCCGTATAGTGATACATCTGGAAATAGACGCAAGCAATGAAAGTTTTCTCGGAGTTTTGTAAAAGAAATAGTTCTTCATTAAGTTTGGTCGGTAAATGTTCTTATGTTTAAATGCCCGGGTGGTGGAACTGGTAGACACGCTAGCTTCAGGAGCTAGTGATCGCGAGGTCGTGCAGGTTCAAATCCTGTCCCGGGTACAAATTAATCGTGCAAGTTAAAGCTGCCTTGGCGGACTGTACATAGTATAAATATTTCATCTAACTATTTCTTCTTGAGTTCGTTTCATCTTTTTTAACACCATTCACTTAAGGCTCAAATGGTCGTACAAAGCCAAACCTCAAACCTCAAGCGCTCCAAATCAAAAAAGTTATTTATGAGCATTTTGATAAAGATGGTTTCTTTCTTGCAATAGGAATTGGGCTTGGATCATTTGGTGTTGGGCTTCTGATTACTTGGGCAACTCTTACCGCTCCGGAAGGAGAAACAAATTCAACTGGATTTACTCTTTATCAAAGGCTGGCAAGGCAAGTTCCGCAGCCGATTCAAGAAAAAATTGCTCTAATTCTTGGTGTCCTATTTACACTATTTGGAGTTGTTCTTTTTCTACTTGGACTAAAACTTGTTGTACAATATCTAATCGCCAAACTGAAGCCTGGAAATCAGCTTAAATAAATTGGACTTTGTAAAACTGTAAATCCAGCAACATTTTTTAGCCTTTGACAACATTTTTAGTGAAAAATAACTCCAAATTTCCTATAATTACATGCGCTTCATTGAGCCCTATGTTAAAGAAAGGAGATTGATATGAGCGTACACACGATTGATCAAAATATGTCCAAGTTGAAGATTCCTTCTTTGTTTGGTTCTCCTCAAGATCCTATTAAAAAGATACCTAATCCATTAAGATTCACAACCGAATCTTCCTTAGAGGAAACGAATAAGTTCGCTATTCCTAAAAACCAGACGGAGAAAAAATCAAAAACCGCTCAAACAACGGAAAATTGGTTTGGATGAGCAAGTAAGGTATTCTTTCGAAATAAATTGTTAACTTAGTTTAGGTTAAACAATTTATTCTCTATGCTAAAAGATGCCTATCAGTCTGCCGAGGAATTTGCAAAGTTGCATTACGAAAATTTCCCGGTCTTGTCATTAACGCTTCCAAAAGAGGTAAAGAAGCATATTGCTATTGTTTATCAGTTTGCACGCCAAGCCGATGATTTAGCCGATGAAGGGAAAATTAATCCGGAAAAGAGAATTCAAAATTTAGATTTGTATGAAAAACGATTTAGTGATTGTCTTAGCGGGCAATTCATTACTGATTTTTGGATGGCTCTCAAAAACACAATAAATGAATGCGATCTTACTCCAAAGTATTTCTACGATCTTTTAAGCGCGTTTAAGCAAGATGTTTAT
>DAIEQT010000346.1 GCA_027347545.1 Ignavibacteria bacterium
CAAGCTTGGTGGATTCTATTCTTCCCATCTGTAACAATTGTTTTCATTTTATTCTTAGCAAATAAAGCAGCCAGAAAATTACAGTTAAAATTCAGCGGACATAAGTTTTTTAACTAATAAAAAACCGCTTCCTAACGAAGAAATATTCTGATTTTTTATTTAGCGATAACAAAAAAGCCCTTTCGCATAGAAGGGGCTTTCCTTTACAACATATATGTTTGCACTTTTAGAACAATAGCGCTTGTTCCAAATCTTGGATAAGATCATTTGTATCTTCAATCCCAACAGAAAGACGGATCAGTCTTTCATTTATGCCAACTTTTGCTTTCAAAGCCGGATCCATTGACGCGTGAGTCATTGTAGCCGGGTGGCATATCAAAGATTCTATTCCGCCTAATGATTCCGCCAAAGAAAAAACCTTAGTTGATGTTAGCACTTTGTTAACCTTATTTATGCCACCATTAACTTCAAAGGAAATCATTCCTCCAAAACCAAATTTTTGTTTCTTAGCAAGCTCATATTGCGGATGTGTTTCTAATCCGGGATAGTTTACTTTTAGTACATTTTTATTTTTAGCTAAAGATTTTGCAACAGCATTTGCATTTACTTCATGTGTTTTCATTCTTGGCACTAATGTTTTAATTCCTCTTAAAACAAGCCATGCATCAAACGGAGCTTCTCCCTGTCCCAATGCATTTACTAAATAATGCAACCTCTCAGCTAATTGCGGCTGATTAACAACAATGGCACCGCCAACAACATCGCTGTGCCCGTTTAAATATTTCGTGGTTGAGTGCACAACAATATCAGCTCCTAATTCGAGCGGTCTTTGGTTTACAGGTGAGAGAAAAGTATTATCAACTATTGTGAGCGCATTATTGTTATGAGCAATTTCACAGATTGCTTTGATATCATAAATGTTAAGCAAAGGATTGCTAGGCGTCTCAATCCATATTGCTTTTGTATTTGGCTTTATAGCTTTTTTAATAGCTTCATGATCTTTCATATCAACGTAGGTAATCTCAAATCCGAATGTTTCTGAGTAAAGACGTAATAGTCTTTCTGTTCCGCCGTAGCAATCATTTGTGCAGATAATATTATCACCACTTTTGAAGAAGTGAAGCGTAACCGAAATTGCAGCCATTCCGGATGCAATAACTCTTGCACAAGTACCGCCTTCAAGTGCGGCAATATTTTCTTCCAAAGCTGTTCTGGTTGGGTTGCCGGTTCGCGTATAATCATAACCTTTTGTTTTTCCAATATCCTCAAATTTAAAAGTAGAGGTTTGATATATTGGTGTAATGATGCTGTTGTACGCGCTGTCTTTGTTCACACCCGCATGAATTGTTTTTGTTTGCAGTTGCATTTTGTATTCCTTTATTGTTTAAAATGAAAAACCTCTTCGTGATGAGTGGAAGAGGTTACATTTTAGCGTATCCATCCTCTCCTCATCTTTCCCGTAAAATTTTACAGGTAGGATTTAGCACCTGGCACCCGGTGTTAACCGGATCGGTTGCTACGGTGTCTCCGGGCCTAATCCCTCAACCGTTCTCGATAAGAAAAAGTATTTTTTATTAACTAACGGCAAAGATAATGGAATTAACGCCAGAATCAAGGAATCACAAATATTTTTTCGGACTTGACATCTTAAAATTTAGAAAGTACATTTGTACTCAAGATTATGAAAAACATAACAAAAAATAGCGCAGTTGTATTAGGCAATAACGGTTGTTGTTGTACTCCGGCAAATATTATATCATCGGAGGTCTTTGTTTAATTTTATAATCCAATGCAAAATTTTGTAAAAAGCCCTTCGATACTCGAAGGGCTTTTTTGTTTTAAACATGTTTATTAACAATAAGATAGGATCAGAAATGAAATACAATAATATTCTCGGAACAATTGGAAACACTCCCCATATCAGAATAAATAAGTTATTCGGCAATAACGAAGTTTGGTTAAAGCTCGAAAAAGCAAACCCCGGCGGCAGCATAAAAGACAGAATTGCTCTCGCAATGATAGAAGATGCTGAACGTAAAGGAATTCTGAAAAGCGACAGCGTAATTGTTGAGCCGACTTCAGGCAACACCGGAATTGGGTTAGCTATTGTGGCGGCGGTAAAAGGTTACGAGCTGATTCTCGTTATGCCTGAATCCATGTCGGTAGAGCGCAGAAAGCTTATGTCTGCTTACGGTGCAAAGTTTGAGCTTACTCCGCGTGAGTTGGGAATGAAAGGCGCAATAGCAAAAGCAAACGAAATTGTTGCCGGCAACCCGAAGGCATGGATTCCGCAGCAGTTTGAAAATGATGCTAATGTTCAGATTCACATCAAAGCTACTGCGCAAGAAATTATTAATGATTTTCCGGAAGGCTTCGACTATTTAATCACTGGAGTTGGAACCGGCGGACACATTACAGGCGTGTCGAAAGTATTGAAAGAAAAATTCCCGAATCTAAAAGTATTTGCTGTAGAGCCAGCGTTATCACCTGTTATATCCGGCGGACTGCCAGGACCCCATCCAATGCAAGGAATCGGCGCAGGATTCATTCCCAAAATCTTAGATACGAGTTTGTTGGATGGAACAATTCAAATCACTAA
>DAIEQT010000367.1 GCA_027347545.1 Ignavibacteria bacterium
ATAGTGAAGATGATCGCTACAAGACTAAATGGACTTACGTTACAGCATATAGAGATAGTCTTTATCATGTTAAGTTGGAAGGCGCAAAAGCAACTCTGCTGCAGAATGAATATGATAAAGAAGCGTTGAAAACCGTTGCAAACTATTATGACTATTTGCAAAACTATGATAGCGCAATGGTTATGCTCGATAAGTATTTTGAGAAATACCCAGAAGAAACCGATCAAGAACTTCGCTTCCGTTATGCTAAAATCAGTGCTTGGAGCCGTGATTTTGAAAAGGCGATTACTATTACCGATGAATTACTTGCCAAATATCCGGATAATTTAGATTACCAGCTTTTCCGCGCTCAAGTTTCTGTTTGGACAACCCGCGATCCTGATCTTGCAGAGAAATACCTCGATAATGTTCTACAAAAGAAACCAAATGATTTACAAGCAATAATAGCCAAAGCTTCTTTACTTTTAACAAAACAAGAATTTGAAAAAGCGCAGGAACTTTCTGACAGAGCAAAAGATATTGATCCAAATGATGAAGATGTAATTAAACTACAATCGAATATTGATTGGCAGAAAATGCGCGCCGAGGAAGAAAAGCTCTATGCTATCCTTGAGCTTGGAAGGCAGCGCGTACTGGACCAGGACCCGGCTGGCGCGATTCAGTATTACGAAGAATATATGGGCAAGGCTGAACCAAACGATTTAATTAAAAAAGAGTTTGGTGATGTTCTTTTTGCAGCTAAGGACTACAACCGTGCATTAGAAACTTACAACCAAGTTTTAGCACAAGGTGATAACTATCCGGCTCAAATGCAAAGAGCTAAGCTATATTTTTCTATGGGTGATTCACTTAGTGCTGTTCGCGAGTTTAAAGAATTAGTTAAAAAGGATTCTGCTGATTTTGAAGCTAATTTATATCTCGGTGATTCTTACGCAAAAATAGCGCAAGATGATTCTGCACGTGCCGTATATAATATGCTGTTGGAAACATGGCAACTCGATTCAACACAAACACAAATGGTTACACAACGAAAAGGCTGGCTGCCAATTACCGGAATACAGGCAATTATTCAAACTTTCCCAAACTATATCGGTTTAGCTCCTTCGGTACAATATTATGCAGATAACCTTAGCTTCAGGCTGCTTGCTACCGGCGCCAGGCTTGATCTTGGTTTAACAAGGTTTCTCTCATTCGGTGTTTCATTTGCAAGACAACAGCTAAGAGCGAACGCGACCGTTTTAACGCAAGAGATAATTGATACAATTCCAAACTTCTATGCCGATCAGCGGTTTACAACTTTTAAAGGGCACGCTTTCGTTCGTTTCTCGGATCAGTTTAATATGGGAGTTGGAATAGGAAAAAGCAGTTCACAAGGTTTGTTCACTAGAGATGAACAAGATGCGTTCTTTAAATTTGAACGCAGAGATACTGCCTCTGTAACTCTTCAATACCAAAACTCCGATGCCTCATTAATTCTATATTCACCTTACTTGATTAGCATACGGCAAATGGCGCGGTTGTATAAAATTCAAGGCTATTACCGCCACAGAGATGGAATGAAAATAGAAGGCAACTTTCAATACCTTGGTGTTGATGATGGAAACGAAGGAAATGATTTTTATTTACGCTTAGGAAGATATTTCTACAAGGACTTAGTCGTTGGCTATGAATACGCTTACGATAATTTTAAGTGGAAATCTCCTTACTACTACTCACCGAGAAATTTTGAATCGCACAGCATTTGGATTGATAATGAACTTGATCGAAAAGATTATCTACGTATAACTATCGGCGGCAAGCTGGGCATTATTCCGCAGGGTTCTTTAATTATACTTGAAGGACATTTTGACGGCGAATATAAACCGATCAAAAATTTGCTGATCGCTTGCCGGATCGGTATTGGAAGCACTTCTAGAGATAGCGCAAGCTACCGTTTTTTCTCGGGACAGCTTTCTGCTTACTGGACAATTTTTTAACAAACATTTCATAACTGCTTTACTAATTCTCCGGAGTATTCTTGAGAAAACTTTTTCTTGTTACTTTTTTTGTATTTGTTTCAACCTACGCGCAAGAAATTACTTTTTCCGGTGAAGCAAAACCCGCCGGAATAATTATTGCCAAGGGTGAAAACATTACTTCCGCTAGATTAAACAAGCAGAAACTGCTTGTTGATAAAGACGGAACATTTATCTTTGGCTTTAACAGTGATGCAAAAGGAAAATTTATTCTTCGCGTAAAGCAGAAAAAACAGAAGGAAAAAGTTTTTACCTATGTAATTGAAGAAAAAGAGTATGAGAAACAAGCTTTGTCTATACCCAAAAAGTTTGTTAATCCTCCCAAAAGATTTTTAAAACAGATAAACAACGAGGCTGAAAAGATGAAAAGCGCCCGCGCAAAAATGGCTGGCGTTAAAACAGCTTTTTACAATGAAGGATTTATTCTTCCGGTTGATAGCGTTAGAATTACAGCGGAGTTTGGCGGGCAAAGAATTCTAAATGGGAAAAAGAAAAAAGATCACAACGGGATGGATTTTGGCGGCACCGAAGGTGATTCCGTTTATGCTATAACAGATGGAATTGTTCGCCTAGCAGGCGAGAAATTTTATTACAATGGAAATTTTGTATTGCTTGATCATGGACAGGGATTAAGCAGCGTTTACCTCCACTTGAGTAAGCTGCACGTAAAAAATAACCAACACGTAAAAAAAGGTGAGTTAGTTGGAGAAATAGGTTCAACCGGAAGATCAACTGGTCCGCATCTTCACATAGGAATTCAGTGGTTCAAGAAAAGGATTGACCCTGCTAACGTGTTAAATATAAATTTAGAGCAATCCGCTGATTGAATCTATTACGGGAACGCCAAGTTTTTCTAGGCGCTTCTTATCATAATGCCCGCCGGAAAGTAACACGCAGTCTGCACCCATTTCTGAAGCAACTTCAAAATCATGTTCGGTATCGCCAATCATTAGGGTTTCCCCCTTTCCGTTGCCGAGTTTTTTTATAAGCTGCTGCCCAAGATGAAGTTTACTAGCAGCATAGATGTTATCCAAGCCAACTATGTGAGAAAAATATTTGGTTAACCCGAAATGTTCAGCCATTTCATCAAGCGTGTGCTGGCTGTAAGCAGAAAGAATTGACTGCCCGATTCCCAAACTCTTAATTTTTTCCATCACTTCAACAACGCCAGGAAAGACTTTGCACTCAAGCTTGCGCTTCTCATATCCTTCCATCCATTTTTTACCTACTACTTCAAAGGATTCTTTGCTAAAATCGAAGCCAAGCGCAGCGTAATAATTCTTAACAGGAATCGTAAAGATGCTCTTGTATTCATCTTTAGTAACGGTTTTTAAGTTACGTTCTTTTAACAGCCAATTTATTAATTCGACGCATAAATCTACATCGTTAAGGATTGTGCCGTTCCAATCCCAAATAATATGTTTATATTTTTTAATCATAATGAGCAAATTTATCGGAAAAAATCTGTAAAGAAAAATTTCTGTTGGATTACGCCCGTTTTTAATTTTGCAACAAATATTTGCCTGCTGCAACAATATGGGTGAAATCAACAAAAAATTTTCCGATGATACAGTGTTGAATAAGTTAATATGAACGAGGAGGATTTGTGAAAAGGTTTTTATTTGTTTCTTTGTTTGTTGTTTGCCCAATTGCTTCTGCTCAGGAAAAACCGGACTACTCTCCGCAATTAACCGGCTTTGTTAGAGCATGGTACCAAGCAGATTATTTTAACAACTCAAGTCAATATTTAGTAAAGCAAGCACGAGTTAGTATTACTGGCTCTGTTAATGAATATGCCGGTTATAAGTTCCAGGTGGATTTAACCCGTCTCGGAAAGCTTACAACAACCTCAACGACGCTTAACAACACCAGTGTTGTTAATAGTGTAACTGCAAGTTTCCCGGAAATTCTTCTTGATGCTGCTGCCGTAATTACACCATTTAAGAATTTTGAATTAACTGCCGGGCAGTTTAAGACTCCATTTAGTACAGACAACTTGAAGGCTGATCAAAATCATGAATTTGCAAATAGACCTTTACTTGCAAATGTTTCACCCAATGTCCGCGATATCGGTTTTACAGCAGGCTATAAATTCAGAGGAAATATAAACGCGGAACTTGTTGCGGGATCATTTAACGGCTCAGGCTTTAATAAAGCAGAGACAGATAAAAGTATGGATTATGTACTAAGAGCTGTCGTTTCACCCGTAAAAGATTTGAATTTTGCTGCAAGTTATTACAGCGGAAAGGTTACAGGCGGTGATCAAAATTTAGCCAGTTTTAGTGGTGACTATAAATACAACTCTTTGCTTGTTGGGGCAGAATTCGCGAACAAAACCGTTTCCCTACTTCCCGGCAATGTAACGGGAAATTCATATTTAGCCTTTGTTACATATAGCTTTGCCGCAAATGATGGTTTCCTAAAAGAAATAATTCCGGCATTCCGTTACGATTGGTATGATCCAAATACTGATAAAGACAACAATGAAGTTAGTAGAATGACTTTTGGGCTAACATTTGAGTTCGCCAAAATTACTTTTGCTCATTTCAGAATTAACTATGAGAAATTCGATTACAAAGATGGGACTCCTAATCCCGATAAACTGATTTTAGAAATCCAGACTAAGTTTTAGCACGTTTAAGAAATTGGCATAATGATTTTTTACTTTTAAGTTATCCGCATTAAAACCGGGGCTTGATAATACAAGCCCTATAAGTTAGTTTGCATGTGTAATTCTTCCCTTTCCTCCTTAACCATTGATCTAAGGAGGTACAAAATGAAAAATGTAACTGCTTACGAAAAAGCCCGCTTCTATATTCAAAAGAATTCCGAAGAAGATTTTCAGACACAAAAGAGAAAGCAAAATCCGGGACCGGTAATAACAATTTCTCGTGAGGCTGGAGTTGGTGCCGGAGCCATTTGCCAAAAGCTAACTGAGTATTTTAATTCGCGCGCAGTTGAACATTATGATGATTGGACTTACTTCGACAAAGATTTAATGGAAAGAGTAATGCAAGATCATAACTTACCCGATCATTTTAAGAAACTGCTTAGTGATGAAGGGCCAGCCAAGATGGACGCTTGGTTTAGCGAAATTCTTGGTATTTCTCCTTCAAGGCTTTCTCTGCTGCACAAAACTTCTCAGACAATTAAAAAGCTTTCGGAGTTTGGGAATGTAATTCTGGTTGGTCGCGGCTCTAACATTATTACGGCAAAGTATCATAACGCGTTTCACATTCGTCTAGTGGCTCCGGTTAGTTATAGAATTGAAACCGCGATGAACTTGTATCAGCTTGATAAGAAATCTGCCTGCGATTTTATCAAGCAAGAGGATGAAGCCAGAAAACTTTATATCTGGAAATATTTCCACAAGAACATCGAAGATCCTCTTCTCTATCACATTATTATCAACACTCACTTGCTGGCTTTCGAGGAAATTGCAGTGATGATCGGTCAGTGTGTTGTAAAGAGGTTTCCAAGATTCTTTCAACCACGGTTTTCTACTGTTGTTGAAAATTGATTGACTAATCTTCCAGGCAGTAAGCCGCTATTATTAACAAACGGAGATTATTCCGGTTTGCAAAAAAAGGGCGGGAAATAATTATCTTGCCCTTAAATTTCTAAACACTCAAAGAGAAACCGGAATAGTTATGAAAAGAAGAAAACCGCTTATTAGCACATTAGTTTTATTTACCAAACCGGCTATCCTAAAAGCGAAGCGAAACCTCTTTTTCTTTTTACTAATTGCCGCTTCCGCTTACGCACAATCTACTTTTGATTACTATACTTACAAAAACACATCGCTGGATGTTGTTACAAATCCGGCAAGTATTGTTATGGGCGAATCATTTGTAGCTAACCGGAACAGCATTAGCTCGTTTATCGAAAATCCGGCTAACCTTAGCGGGCAAAGTAAAACCGGATTGTTTTACAACATCCGCTTTCACGATTGGGCAGAGCACGCAAATAAATTTCAGTTTACTTCCGCCGGCGCAATACTAAATGCATCATTTGCTACAATTGGAATTGCTTACAACCAATTTACAAGCGGTCCCATTCCGATGAACTTAGCTTTAGCAGATTACAATACCGAGGAGTCGAATCAAACATTATCTGTTTCGTTTTCCGCTCCACTTGCCGAAAACTTAACTCTTGGTCTTAGCGTAAAAGCTTTCGGACATTCAAGAACAAGCAGCATTGGCTCAGCCACGGGATTAGATTCCAAGAGTGCGTTTCTATTAGATATTGGTGCGCTGTACTCAATCGGTTTAAGTGATAAAGAAACAAAATTCGCTTACAATCTAAATCTTGGCGCAGTATTTCAAAATGTTGGGACTGACTACAAGGAGAAGGATGATATCTTTGGAAACGATTACCGCTTTGTCCGTTTGCCAAGATATTTCAAATTCGGCTTTGCATTTAATTCTCAAGTCCGAAACGCTTCCGGCTCAAATGATATTGAAGCAACTCTTACCGGACAGTATAAATGGCTTACAAATCCACAAAGTGAAGAAGTTTCTAACGTTGATTATTGGGGCGGCGGCGCAGAGTTTACTATCAAAGAAATATTTGTTGCGCGTGCGGGCTTCTTTCAAACTCCGGAGTATTGGCTCATCTACGAACGTGCAAAGCCATTGTTCCGTTATGGATTTGGAGTGAAAATTCCGTTGCAAAAAATCGGCATCAATCTTCCCTTTGTTATCCTGGCAGATTATTCATTCATTCCAATTAATGATGTTTCGTTATCCACAATGAATGGTCAAGCGGATTCCAAGAAACTTTTGCGCGCAATTGGAATATCGCTCCAATTTGGAAGCTCTTTGTTTTAATTTATTGAGTTTGTATTAAAAGTAATGTTTTGAAACCTCTGAATTATTGGTTCTTTGTCACACTGAGCTTGTCGAAGTGTGATAATTTAGCTTGTAACGTCATGGTTCGACAAGCTCACCATGACTTAGTCTTAATATTTCAGAGGTTTCGTTTTATAATAAAATAGACCCCGGATGAAACAGATTTAACTGATTTTCGCAGATTATTTATTTGTAGAATTACTTTTGAGACAGCCTCGGCATCTAACCCGCTGTTCTTTCATCCGTCTTAATGGAACAAAACCAATAGCTAAAAGGATAATAAATGAGAAAACTCAACTACGTTTTCCTTGTTATGATTTCAATACTTTCCATTTCTTCCGCACAACAAAAATTCTTTGTAGACCTAAATGATAGAACTGACGACCTTTTCAAGGTAACTCTTATTCCATCGGGCTTATCAAGTGAGAATAAGATTTTCCAATTTGCTTCTACCGCGCCCGGCACCTATCAAACAATGGATATCGGCAGATTCGTACGTTCCTTCAAAGCGTTTGATGAAAGCGGCCGCGAAATAGAATGTAAGCAAGTACAAACTAATCAATGGGAAATAAGCGAGCCCGCAAATACTAAGAAAATTGTTTACACGATTGCAGAGACTTGGGATACCCCCGTTAAAACCAACAACGTTTACGCGATGAGTGGAACTTCGCTCGAAAATGATCACGCAGTTATTAACGGGCAAGCAGTGTTCGGCTACTTTCATGGGAAGCAAAAAGATGCGATTGAAATTAAGCTATACTATCCGGCTGATTGGAGTATTGGAACCGCGCTACATTTGAATGGCGAAGGCTTTTACCATGCAAAGGATTACGATGAAGTCGTTGATTCACCGATAATGCTTGGCAAGCTTACTAAAACATCAACCAAAATTGAAAACACAAACATTGATATTTACAGCTACTCAAAAACCGGAAAGATTACCGCCGAAAGCCTTTTGCTGATTCTTGAGGATATGCTAAACGCAACAAGCCAATTTACAGAAGGCTTGCCTGTTGATAACTATACTTTTCTTTTCCACTTTGAAAATTTTTCTGCCGGCGCTTGGGAGCATAATTACAGTTCTTTCTATGTCTTTGCGGAATCTGAGTTGAGCGATTACCTAACGCAAGAATTAAAATCCGTAGCCGCCCATGAGTTTTATCATGTTGTTACTCCGCTAAACATTCATAGCGAGCTTGTTGGCAATTTTAATTTTGAAAAACCAACTATGTCTCAGCACATTTGGCTTTACGAAGGAGTTACCGAATGGGCTTCGGATATTCTTCAGCTTCGTGATTATTTAATAACACTTGATGAATATGGAAAACAAATAAAGGGTAAACTTTCCGCAAACGATAATTTTAATCAGTCGGTTTCGCTTACTGAGCTTTCACTTCACTCAACAGAAATGCAAGATCAATATCCGAACATATATCAGAAGGGTGCGCTGGTTGCCGGTTTGTTAGATATCCGTTTGCTTCAACTTAGCAAGGGCAAGAAAGGTCTGCGCGAAGTTTTGAATCAACTTTACAAAGATTACGGCGCTAACAAAGCTTTTAGCGAAAAAGATTTCTTTGATGAATTTGTTAAAAGGACTTACCCGGAAATTGCAGATTTTATTAACCGCTACATTAAAGGGACTGAAAAACTACCAATAGCTGAATATTATGGCTGGCTCGGAATTGATTATAAGGAATATGTTGGAGTGGATAGCTCAAAAATTTCTTTAGGATTTGGAATTGGTGTTAAAGATGGCAAGTTTATCATTACCAGAGTAGATAACCCAACTGCTGATGGAGTTTCTGCCGGAGATTTTGTTTTAAAAGTTAACGGCGAAGAAGTTACAATGCAGAATGCTCAAACTAAATTTGCGTTTATGAGTAAGATGAAAGTTGGCGAATCTTTTGATATTACAGTTGACCGCAGCGGCGGGCAAAAGGATGTTAAAGTTTCTATGCAGCCCCGCCCAATTAAACATGAGTTTAAGGTTTTGGATAATGCTACGGAACAGCAGCTTGCTTTAAGAAGCGCGTGGATGCAGAATTTATAGAGTTAGGTAAAAACAAAGCGCTTTTTTTCTGCCTAATAAAGATTTAGATTTAGGTGAAACGAAAGCGCTTTTTCTTGGAGTAATTATGAATAAGCTGTGCAGAAAAAAAATCTTAGCTTCTCTTTTTGCTTCACTTCTTTTTATTTCTTGTTCATCCTCCATTTATGATAACATTTACCCAACACTAAGCGACGGTAAATACGACAGCGAATTCCCTTACCGAAATTCGTCTGCTCAACTAGAAGAAATCAGCAACTCCGTGCGCTTAATAAACAGCATTGCGTTTTACACAAGTTATGTTTTTCCGGAAGGAAGCAGAATTTTACGTAGAGAATTAATTGGAATAGATGCCAGAAAGAAAGCGGTTCAAGAAGTTTACTTTACAAGAACAGCATCCGGCACAGCTACTGTTATTGATGTT
>DAIEQT010000369.1 GCA_027347545.1 Ignavibacteria bacterium
GTTCTGCTTTTTCATTTTTTCAAACTAAGACTGCTAACCTGACAGCATTGGGCGGACCAATGGATTACGCAGCTTTCAGAGGAAAAGATAAATCGGCATTCTGGAGCGATCCCGAAATCATTTCCGATTTCAAGAAGACAATTGATTTTATGGTGAACAGAAAAAATTATTACACCGGCAATAAGTTCAAAGATGATAAAGCTCTTTTCTGCTGGGAAACGGGAAATGAACTTGAAGCTCCGGCTGAATGGACTAAACATATTGCCGCTTACATTAAATCTTTGGACGCTAATCATTTGCTTTTGGAAGGAACTCATATCCAGAAGTTGCGCGACGAAGCTATTGAAGATCCAAATCTGGATATTCTTTCAACACACTACTCTTCAGTAAGCACTCTAATTTCCAATCAGAAACTTGCTAAAGGAAAGAAACCATATTTGCTTGGCGAATTTGGATTGCGACCGTTTAACCAAATCAAAGAACTCGCGGATACAGTTATTAATCAAGGGTTGCTTGGCGGAATGATTTGGAGTTTGCGCAACAGAAACCGTGACGGCGGATTTTATCATCATGCAGAGCATAGCAATTTTGAATCATACAGATTTCCCGGCTTTACAAATGGAGAAATGTATAACGAGAGTGAGTTGTTTAATCTCATCAAAGAAAAGAGTGCACAGATTGCCGGAGAACAAATTATGCCGGTAGTAATACCGGAGGCGCCAAAGTTGCTTGAGATAAAAGATATTTCTGCAATCTCCTGGCAAGGCTCTTTTGGTGCTAAAAGTTATATCCTTGAAAGAAAAGAAGAATATGCTTCTGATTGGGTTATACTGGGAGATTCTATTGATGAAAGTAAATATCAATACCGTCCTTTGTTTAATGATGAAACGGCAGAAATTGGTAAACGTTATTTCTACCGCTTGAGAGCGAAGAATGAAACCGGCATTTCCGGTTTCTCAAACATAGTAGGACCGGTTGATGTCGTTTCAAAAAAAATGGTTGATGAATATGAAAATCTTGATAGAGTTGCAGAGAAAAACGGCGAACTTAGATTGCTTACTATGGAAAATATCAGAAAAGCAAAAGAAGATAGAAGCCGTTTAACCGGAATGAATGAAAGCTTCATCAGCTACATTCTACCGAATGGAAGTAACGAAATTAAAGTAGAAGGCTTTTTAGCCGCTAATGAGAGCGATGTAAAAGTATTCATTTCGGTAGATGGTACGGATTATTCTGAACTGAATTTGGGAAAACAAGTTTTTGAATTCGATAAAAATGAATATGGCTTTTACCCCGCTGCTAGATATACAGCAAAAATTAATAACGAAAATGCTAAGTTTGTTAAAATTGTTTTGCTGGGCGATGTTCAACTTAGTAGAACTGAAATAAGTTACTCGAAATAAAAAGGATTAAGAATGAAAAAAGTTATTATTCTCTCGCTAATCTGTTTTACTTTTCTTTATGCTCAGACTGAAACGACAAAGCTAAAACTGCCGGCAATATTTTCCGACAATATGGTTCTTCAGCAGAAAATTGATGTTGCATTTTGGGGAACTGCCGAGCCTAACCAGAAAGTAAATATTTCCGCTTCATGGGGAAAAAATGTTTCGGCTACTTCTAAAAATGACGGAACCTGGCTGGTGAAAATAAAAACACCTAAAGCTGGCGGACCATTTGATGTGAAAGTTTCTTCTGGAAGCGAAACAGTTTCTTACAAAAATGTTTTGATTGGTGAAGTCTGGTTGTGCTCAGGGCAATCGAATATGGAAATGCCGCTTGCCGGTTGGCCGCCAAGAGATACAATTTATGGCGCAACAAAAGAAATTCCGGCTGCAATTTATCCCAACTTAAGATTTTTTACAGTAACACGTTTAATTTCAACCGTACCGGAAAAAGATTGCACCGGAACATGGAGTGAATGTACTCCCGAAAACGCTGCATCATTCAGCGCTACCGCGTTTTTCTTTGGGAAAAAATTAATGACCGAACTGAATATTCCAATTGGCTTAATTCATTCAAGCTGGGGAGGAACACCGGTGGAAGCTTGGACAGCCGCAAAAAATCTTTCTACAATTCCTCAATACAAAGAATTGATTGATAAATATGCTAATAGTAAAGAAGAGTATGAAAAACTTACTGCATGGTTAGCTGGACTTCCTCAAATTGATCTCAGTCAAAATGCAGATGAACACAAGTGGAGAGATATTGATTTGAAAGACAAAGAATGTTCTGCTCTAAATTATAAAGATTCGACTTGGTTTGATGTGAACATGCCGGCAAGTTTTGATAAAATTGGTCTGGCAAATTTTGATGGAGTAGTCTGGTACAGAAAGCAAATTGAAATTCCGGAAACTTGGTTGAACAAAGAATTAGTTCTCGAGCTTGGACCAATTGATGATATGGATGCAACTTATGTTAATGGTGTAAAAGTCGGTGGATTTGAAAAAGAAGGTTACTGGCAAGTTGAGCGTGTTTATGTTATTCCGGCTGAATTAGTGAAAGAAAAAAATCTGACTGTAGCTATTCGTGTAATAGATAATCAAGGTGGGGGTGCTTTCTATGGACCCACAGAAAAGTTTCGTTTGCATTTGAAAGCTACAGCAGATAATATATCAATTGCCGGAACATGGAAATATCTTCCGGTTGCAGAATATAGAAATGCAAAGTTTTATGTTTTAGATGCCGAAAGTTTGGCTTATATGAACAGACCAAAACTTTCGATTGAGATTTCCGCTTATATGCCAACAACTCTTTACAACGCAATGATTTCTCCACTTATCCCATACAATCTTCGCGGCGCTATTTGGTATCAAGGTGAATCCAACACAGGACAAGCGGATCTCTACAAAAAGGTTTTCCCGATGATGATAAACAATTGGAGAAATGATTGGAAGAGTCAATTCTCATTTTACTTCGCGCAAATTTCGCCTTATAAATATGGAGAAGGAACAAACTCACAGCTTCTTCGCGAAGCGCAGTTCCAAAGTTTATCGGTACCAAAAACCGGTATGGCTGTAACTCTCGATATTGGAAACGTAGATAATATTCATCCTGGTAATAAAAAGGATGTTGGAGAAAGACTTGCTTTATGGGCTTTAGCTAAAGACTTTGGAAAGAAATTAATTTATTCGGGGCCGAGTTATAAGTCGGCAAAAATCCAAAAAGATAAAATGGTTCTAGCATTTGAACATGCAAAAGGACTCGAATTAAAACTTCGAGATGGAAAGAACAATTTCCAAATAGCTGGTGATGATAAAATTTTCAAAGATGCCTTTGTAACTATTTCTGGGAATAAATTAATTGTTTCTTCACCAGAGGTTAAAGAACCTAAAGCAATAAGATATTGCTGGAGCGATGTTGCTGAAGGAACATTATTCAACGAAGCTGGTTTGCCTGCTTCTTCATTCAGAACAGATAATTGGAACGACTAAGACCAAATGATTTTGTAGATGTAAAGTGAATTACTAGCTCATGTTACGCACTTTGTGACTTCTTAGTGTCCCCGCCTGCTAAAGTATATTCAACGTGGCGGGCAGGTTTGAGACTTGGTGGCAAAAGAAAAGATAAGAAATTAAGCCACAAAGGCACTAAAACACCAAGTTTCACTAA
>DAIEQT010000379.1 GCA_027347545.1 Ignavibacteria bacterium
ATAGTCTGGCTGCAATTTGCGGCTCAAGATTTGGTCGCGGGCTCTTTGTTTATGGCGTTGTTCGTTTCGATCTGAACGAAACAATAATTGAGACGGTAGTAGAGAATCTCAAAATTATTAATGATGATGTTCGAGAGATTAACAAATATTTGTTTTCTTCGGTTGGAGCTTTATCGCGGTTTGAGGAAACCGGAATTGTTTCAAATGAGCTGGCGCAAAGTATCGGCTTAGTTGGTTTAGCTGCCCGTTCTTCCGGACTTGAAGAAGACGTTCGCATTCATTTCCCGTACGGAGCTTATCGTTACAATCCAATTTCTATGATAACATTAGCAACTGGAGATGTTTTTGCCCGCGCCCGCATGCGTGCAATTGAAATTGAGGAAGCAATCCGTTTCGTTTCCGATCAGATAGAGAATATTCCTCAGGGTGAACTAAAATCCGGACAAGGGGAAATGGCTGCTAACCCCGGAGTTGTTTCAATAGTTGAAGGATGCCGCGGCGAAATTGTTCATACAGTATTTACAGATGAAACTGGAAATTTGCTAAGTTATAAAATAAAAGATCCTTCATTTAATAATTGGTATGGACTTAGCCTTGCTTTGCGCGAAACGGCAATTTCAGATTTTCCACTTTGCAACAAAAGTTTCGATTTGTCTTATGCCGGGCATGATTTATAATGGATGTAGAATCTAGCTTATGAACGACGCGATTAAAATAAGAATACTTCAAGGTGATCCGATTGTTCACGATGTGAAGAATGCGGTGCTTCCGGAAAGGTACCGTGGATTGCCATTAATTGAAGATAAATTATGTGCAGACGGCTGTAATAAATGCGTAGAAGTTTGCCCGACAAACGCAATCAAATTAAACCCCGTAAGTATAGATTTAGGTTTGTGCGTATTCTGCCCATTATGCGAAGAAGCCTGTCCGGAAAAAATAATTCACTTTTCTCAAGACTATCATACTGCAGTTGAAAGCAGAGAAAAATTAATAGTAACCCAACAAACAAAAACTATCTCGCCTGAAATCGCATCGGAGACAATCAGAAAGTATTTTGGCAAATCTTTAAAACTGCGCCAAATATCTGCCGGCGGATGTAACGGATGTGAACTCGAACTGAATGCATTAAGTAATGTAAACTTTGATATGGGCAGATATGGAATTGAATTTGTTGCATCGCCTCGTCATGCTGATGGTATTGTAATTACAGGACCCCTAACTGGAAATATGGTAAACGCAACAAAGATTTGTTACGAAGCAGTTCCTAATCCTAAAATAATTATTCTATTTGGTACGTGTGCAATTTCGGGTGGTATTTTCCAAAACTCAAAAGAGATTCAAAGAAAATTTCTACAAGAAAATAATATTGACCTTTTTATTCCCGGTTGCCCACCTCACCCGCTTACCTTTATAAATGGTCTACTGGATTGGCTGGGAAAATAAATTTACTTTTTGGTGTTGCTTAGTTGAATTACAGCTTCTACCCAATACGCAATCACATCATATTCTTTTCGAGTGAATAAAATTTAGTTAGCCGCAAGAGACCTCAGCATTATTTCCAAGTATCGGTTTGATGATGTTTTTCTCTCTTCTCTCTTTTGGGGGAGTTTACTCTGCATTCAATAGATATGATTTAAGATAAGTTGTAGAGCAAACGTTTGGTAAATGTAACTGCCGGATTAGTCAATCCGGCAGTTGATTAAAGATCGCTAATCTTCCGCAAAATGATATTTTTTGTTACTACCAGTAATCAATTCCAAGAAATCTATCGCTCCACGAATCTTTTCTAAAGTGAATGCATCTCACTAAGCGTGGAATTGTTAAATCCGCAAAAAATCTAGAATGAACAAAGCATAGGAAAAACCAATGGTAGAACATTTAACAAAACAAACATTTTTAGAAAAAGTGTTTAACTACGAAGTAAATAAAGAGTGGAAATTTGAAGGCTCTTTGCCGGCAGTAATTGATTTTTGGGCAGAATGGTGCGGTCCTTGCCGTATGCTCGGTCCGGTCATTGATGAGTTATCTAAAGAGTATGAAGGAAAAGTGAATTTCTACAAAATTGACACCGAAGCAGAAACAGAATTGGCATCTGCATTTGGAATAAGAAGCATTCCATCACTTTTATTTATCCCGGTTGATGGTCAGCCAAAGATGGCAAGCGGCGCTTATCCAAAAGAAGATTTGAAAAATATTATTCAGCAAGAATTAAATGTATCCACGCTTGTTGTATAGTTAAGATTATCAAATACATAAACTGAGTTTGAGAAATCAATATGAGTAAAAAGCCAAACGGAAAAGTAAAATATAAGCCCACATTTTTGCAGAGAAATAAAAAATGGATTTATACAGGCTCAATAGCTGGCGTCGTCATAATGTTTCTATTGCTAAATAATAAAAGCATATTATTTGGAAAAGGTGATAATGAAGGGGTACTTCCGGCAAACTATGCCGGATCAATGGGAGCGAGCCCGGTAGAAGCTCCAAACTTCAAGTTGGAAACTATTTTCGGAAATCAGCTTAAGCTCTCGGATTATAAAGGCAAAGTTGTAATTCTTGATTTCTGGGCTACGTGGTGTTCACCTTGCAGACGAGGTATCCCCGATTTAATTGAACTAAAGAAAAAGTATGCTTATGAGGGATTAGAAATCATTGGTGTTTCAGTTGATACTGATACAAAGGGAGATGTATTTCCATTTGTTAGGGAGAATGGACTTAATTACCCGGTAGTTTTTGCTGATGCTGATGTTACCGAAAGATATGGCGGTATTAATTCTATACCAACCTCTTTTGTTATAGATAAAAACGGCAAAATTGTAGCAAGCTATGTTGGCTTAACTCCTATTTCAGATTACGAAGAACAGATTAGAAAATTGCTGTAAGAGTAATAGAAGTATAGCAGTTTGATCACAAAATTATTTTATGAAGAAAGAGCTGTTACGTTGATTAAAATATAAGGCGGCAATGGAAATTAGAAGAAAAATACAAATTGGTTTAGGGGTTGTTTTGTTGATCAGCGGGCTAGCTACTAATAGCTCTTTCTGGGGAGTAGGAATTTTTATGATTCTTGTGGGGATTTTTAATTTTTGCCCTTCATGCAGCAATGGCTCTTGCAAAGTAGAACCAAAGCAAACTGAAGAAAAGTAAAGTAAATCTTACTTTATTCATGCTTGCTCAACTTTCATTAATCATACTTTAGTAAAAAATTACTCTCTATAAATAATTCTAATTGCTGTATCTTTATGTGCGGAACATTTTGTGCAATTGAGAGGTTTTGTATGAACCCGGAAAGAAAGTTATTACCAATCAAGTATGAAGACCCAACCATCTCAAAGAAATTTTCTCAAGATGCTTTGCACCATGAATTAGAATTTGAACTGGACTATTCTAGTTGTGAGACAGAAGTAATATCCGTTAATAAGCATGTTCGGGGCATTATCCGTATTTCAACTCAGAGCACTGAAGAACATCTTTTCACTGAGAAGGATATGATTTATTCGATAAATGAAATCGGAGATTTTGTTGAACGGGAGAGAACTGAAGATGAATTAATTGATAATTGGTTTTACGGAAGGTTTGAGTACTCAAAAAGTCAAAATGGAATTGATCGTTACGTGTTTAATCAAAACATATGCATGTATAAATATCATCATAACAAACTGCACAGACTGGTTTCGGACCTCATCTATTCAGAGCTAGATAAAAGCAGAGCATCTGATATTAAAACAAAACATAGTCATTAAGAAAATATGGTTGTCTCTGTTTCTCTTTTAGGCGGCACGGCGGCACGGAGCCTTGCTTATGGAACTCATTATGGTTTATGTATAGAAATTGTTAATTTTATTACAAACATGTATTTCAAAAATGGTAGCAATGGAGTGTTGTACTTACTATGAAGAATTTGATCAAATATTTCGCGCTGACTATTATTCTCATTTTAGCGGCTAATTTCTTTTTCGGCTGTTCTGCTGCAGAACATTTTTCTTCGCAAAATTTTGAGAATAGCATTGTAACTGCGAAACAATGGGGCGGAACGGAAGCAGTAGATTCGTTGGCAAAAAAACATACGATAAAGCACATCACACTTCATCATCAAGGAGAACCGTTTCCTCAAGGGAAAGACCCGGTACAATATCTTCGCAATCTTCAAACGTGGTCTCGTAGAGATAAACACTGGATTGATATTCCTTATCACTATATAATTGATCTTGACGGGAAAGTATACGAGGGACGGAATATTAAATATGCAGGTGACACAAACACAGAATACGATCCGTCCGGACACGCGCTAATAGAGGTAGTTGGAAATTTTGAAGAAGTTGAACCAAACCAGAACCAGCTGGATGCCGTTGTTAAGACCATGACTTGGCTCGCTGTAAAGTATAATGTTCCAGCTGATTCAATTCGCGGGCATAAAGATTATTCTTCTATAACGGTTTGCCCGGGTAAAAATTTGTATCGCTATTTAGAGAACGGATACTTTAGAGAAAAAGTAAAACAAAATTTAGTGAAGTAGTAAAACTAACCAAGCTCAAAAGTTGTTACTCCATAAATGTTATCTATATTAATGTTTGGCTCCTCTTTAGAATACATGCGGGCAGTTTCAAATACTTTTTTCATGCCATAATTCGCTGCGAGATTTACAGCGTTTACATTAATCTCAGGGGTATCTAGAAAAATAATCGAACCTTCGCCAGCGAATTTATTTGCTGAAATAAACAACGAGTTAGCTATATCGTTATCATCTGCGAATAAGGGACCAATTTTATAACCTACTTTGCATTTTCGAATAGTTGCATAACCGTTCAGCGCATCATTCTCAAGCGAAACAAATGTTTGAGCATCATTTAGTTCTACCCAAGATTCCAAAAACCTTTTTCTGGAAGCCGGAAATAACTTGCTGTCATATTTTACAAGTTTTTCAAAATAATGTTTTGAGTATGGTATAACGCTGGTAGTGTTGTCAAACCCGTCCGCCGCTATTCCTTCGTAACGAATGTTTCTATAAGCCAGTCTGAATCCCGATTTAACGTAATTATCTTGTTGAGCAACAACACCATCTAAACCAATATTTAGAGAATCCAAATACTCTAGTGCTTTGTTCCAAATCTTAATTCCGTAACCTTTCCCTCTGAATTCCTTCTTAACAATATAGAAGCCTATAAATCCAAAGATGCTTTCGTAGGAGACGGCAGAGATACAAGCAACTGGAATATTATCCAACAGCCCCACAAAGAAACCTATTGTATCTGTGTTATAAAAAACCTGTGCATCATTAAGACCCGGATTCCATCCTTCATCTGCTGCCCATTGAACAGCTATATCTTTTACTTCAGCATATGTCATGTTGCGGATAATATAATTTTTCATAGTGGTATCTACTTTTTTAGAATTAGTTTACAAATCAATCAAGGTTCAACACTCAAGCTGATACAGAAATAAGCTAATCACAAATAAATGTCAAGCACTGGATTACATGTTCAGTTGGATGGCTTTCTGGAGAAAGGCTTTAATCTCGTAGGGTAAATTCCCTGCCACCTATACGAAAGATTACTTCGTAGCGGCGGGGAAATTCACAAAATCAGACTTAGTGCCCAATAAAAATCTTTCTT
>DAIEQT010000382.1 GCA_027347545.1 Ignavibacteria bacterium
TTAGTCTAATGGTGTGATGAAACATTTAAGCGATTTAGAAATAATAGATTCTGTTAAAAGAGGAAATGTATCGGATTACTCGTTGCTGGTAAACCGCTACAAAGACCGTGCGTTTTCTCTATTAAGAAGATTGCTTAAGAACGAAATGGATGCCGAAGAAGCGCTTCAGGATAGTTTTCTTAAAGCATATAACGGACTTAAAGATTTCCGGAATGATGCGCAATTCTCAACCTGGTTTTATAGAGTTGCTTACAATACCGGATTAACGATGCTGGCATCTAAGAAGCGCAAGGTTGAACAAGAAATGACTTCAATAGATGAAGACCTTGAACTTGGCAGTTTCGATAACGAAATTTACGGCACTACGGAAAACGTGAACCAATATGTTCTTAAAATGGTTGATAAATTACCTGTAAGAAACGCACTTGTTCTCATTCTATTTTATTTGGATGGACTTTCAATGAGTGAAGTAAGCCAGGTGATGGGATTATCATTAGTTAATGTAAAAGTATTGCTTCATAGATCAAGAAACGCTCTAAAAGACTTGCTTCTAAAGCATAACTATCAAGAGGAATTATTATGAAAAAGAATATAGATGAATTGCTAAATGATTATATAGATTACCAGCTTTCCGCTGATGAGATTGAAGAAATCAAAAACTTGCTTAGTAATGATCAGCAAGTTGTAAGCAGATTAAAAGCATTGCGCACAGTGCATCAGTCTTTGCAGCAGATTGAAACTTCTCCGGCGCCGGTTGGATTTACAGAACGCTTAATGGAGAAATTACATTTAGCTCCGGCTACTTATAAGCAAAAGAAAAACTATTTCTTCTTTGGAGTTGTTGGGTTTTTCGGCTTGATGATTGTAGGTATTTTAGTCGCAGTTATACTTTCACTAGACTGGAATTTGGGAAATCTCAACCTCTCGACTTATGTTGACCAGGCTAAATCTGGAATTGCAAAAAGCGGAAGTGAAACTCTTTCTGTGTTCAAAAATAAAACCGTGCTGATGATTAGCTCATCTATGGTACTTCTTCTTCTAATATTAGCTTACTTTGGTTTCGAATCTCACAAAAGCTGGAAAAAGAAGATTAATAGTTTCTCTCACTAATCCTTAAATCCCCTACGCTTTTCCTAAGGACTACTTCGTATCGTTGTGGGTTACAATCCTATGATGAAGGTCGAGGATTAAATAACTCGCCGATTTTAAAAAAGCCCTTCCCTTAGGGAAGGGTTGGGATGGGCAGTTGTTCCCATTATTAGTTTACCATTTGATAATTGGCTTATCGTCTCTAGTTGTAATATTTTCGCACACAACAAAATTAGTTTTAGATGAGTCATAAATCCGGATACGTTTCAATTATAGGAAAGCCAAACGCGGGTAAATCCACATTGCTTAATGCAATTCTTGGCGAAAAACTTTCAATTGCTACTTCCAAACCGCAAACCACAAGGAAGAAAATTCTCGGCATTCACTCAAAGGAAGATTACCAGATAATTTTTCTGGATACACCCGGGATTATGAATCCGGAATACTTATTGCAGCACCGGATGCTTGAGTTTGTTGCGCAAAGTGTTAAAGATGCAGATCTGATTTTGTTCATACTTGATGCCGAAGCTGATTCCAATGGAACCAAAGCGTTTGAAGATGAAACTGTTCAGAAGTTATTGAATGAAAGTACAACTCCCAAAATTTTGTTAATCAATAAGATTGATCTTTCAAAGCAAGAGACAGTAGAGAAGCTGGTTGAGCTTGCAAATTCCAAAGGATGGTTTCAAAAGATAATCCCAGTCTCTGCAATAAAAGCAGTGAATACGGAAACTGTAGTAGAAACAATTTTGGAATTCCTGCCGGAACATCCAAAGTATTATCCTGATGATCAATTGAGCGATGAAAATGAAAGATTCTTCGTCTCGGAAATCATCCGCGAGAAAGTTTTTGAAATTTACCGTGAAGAAATTCCATACAGTACCGAGGTTGAGATAGAAGAATTTGCAGAGCGTGAAGGAAGAAAAGATTATATACGCGCGGCAATTATCATTGAACGTGAATCTCAAAAGCCGATTATTATTGGCGATAAAGGCTTAACAATCAAAAAGTTAGGCAGAACATCCCGCGAAGCAATTGAAGCTTTTCTTCAGCGCGAAGTTTTCTTAGAATTGTTTGTAAAAGTAAAAGAGAAGTGGCGCTCCAACCCAAATATGCTAAACCGGTTTGGTTACAAAGCAGAAAGTGATGACTAAACACTCAAAGTATTTCTATAAATATACCGGCGAAGCGGCACTGATTTTAATGACTATAATTTGGGGTGGAACTTTCGTAATTGTAAAAGAATCGCTGAATGATATTTCCTCAATGCTTTTTGTTGCCATAAGATTTGCAATCGCTTCTTCGCTGCTGATTGTCTTTTTGCTAATCAAAAAAATTAAAATTGATACGAAAGCAATATTACCAGGTATAATGCTCGGTGTATTTCTCTTCAGCGGATTTTTCTTTCAAACGCTTGGTCTGAAACTTACGTCTGCTACAAAATCCGGCTTTATTACCGGAACACTAATAGTGTTCATTCCATTTGTACAAATTTTGGTGGAAAAGAAATTTCCTTCGAAAGGCGCGCTAATTGGAACAGCGTTGGTTTTTACCGGATTGATATTTCTTTCAAGCGGTGGTTCATCAATAACAAATTTTATTTCCGAGCTTGGTGAAAGTTTTAATATCGGCGACATGCTCACGCTAATCTGCGCAATTTTTTTTGCAGTTCATGTCGTTTACATTGATGTCTTCAGTCCGAAGCACAATTATTGGATTTTGTTAACCACGCAGCTTTCAACTGTAGCTGCGCTAGGTTTTGTTGCTTCGCTTCTGTTCTCCGGATTTTCAGTTGAAGCAATTCACATTGACTTTACAAAGTATCTAATCTTTGGACTGCTCTACACATCTTTACTCGCAACACTTATGAATATTGGTTTCCAGACAAAATTTCAGAAAGTTGTTAGTCCAACTAAAGCGGGAATTATTTATTCATTCGAACCAATTTTTGCAGCCATCTTTGCTTTCTTTTTACTTGGCGAGAAAATAAGTAACTTTGGTTTGCTTGGTTGCACACTGATTTTCTTAGGCTTGATTGTTGCCGAACTTTTTGATTCATATTTTGAGAGCAAAAATGAATCTGAGTCGTGCTGAAATTATTGCAAGCGGATTTGTTCAAGGTGTTGGTTTCCGTTACTTTGTTGTGCGGCAAGTTGAAAAGCTTCGTCTAAACGGATACACAGAAAATTTATACAGCGGAGAAGTTCTTACTGTTGTTGAAGGCGAAAAACATTTGATAGAAGAACTGTTCAAGCAAATAAAGATTGGTCCTTCAAGAGCTCAAGTAAGAGACGTATTTATTAAATGATGCGATTACAAAAATGAATTCACAAAATTTGAGATAAGATATTGAACCCACAATTTAGAATCGGTTTTGGTTATGATGTTCACGAGTTTGCTGAAAACCGCAAACTGATACTTGGCGGTGTTGAAATCCCTCACACTAAAGGTTTGCTCGGTCATTCCGATGCGGATGTTCTGCTTCATGCAATTTGCGATGCAATGCTTGGGGCGCTAGCTCTTGGCGATATTGGAATGCACTTTCCAAACACTGATGAGAAGTATAAAGACGCAGACAGCAAAAAACTTCTTAAGCATGTTGATGAATTAATTCATGCAAACGGCTACGAAGTTTCCAACATAGATTCCACCGTGTTGTTACAACATCCAAAGCTTTCTCCTTTTGTAAACGAAATGCGCCGCGCTATTGCAGACATTGTGAATCTTTCAGTTGCGCAAATTTCCATCAAGGCTACAACTACGGAGAGTTTGGGATTTGTAGGTAGAGAAGAAGGTTGTGCGGCACATGCAGTTGTTCTTTTAAGTAAAAACGAAAACTGATGCTTCAAGAAATCCTTTCATACATTAGCACGCTCGATCCAGCGGTTATTTATCTGGTCCTGTTTTTCTTTGCTTTCATAGAAAATATTTTTCCTCCCTCACCAAGCGATATTGTTTTGGTTATTGGTTCTACATTAATTGCTAACTCACCAATTGGTTTTATTCCCGTACTTGTTCTCACCAGTGTTGGAAGCGGCGTTGGCTTTATTGTTATGTACTACGTTGGTGAATTTCTTGGAGAGAAATTAATCAGAAAGGGTAAACTGAAATTTCTGAAGAAAGAATCTTTAGAGAAAACTGATGAATGGTTCTCTAAGTACGGTTACAAACTAATTTTAATAAATAGATTTTTGCCCGGCACACGGGCGGTAATTAGTTTTTTCTGTGGTGTTCACCGCTTGAAACCAGCAGAAACTTTTTTCTACGCCGCATTAAGCTCTCTTGTGTGGAACGCGATTTTGATCTCTTTGGGAATTGCTCTCGGGAACAACATAAAGTTGATTGATAAATATCTCGGCACCTATTCTAATATTGGATTGGCTATAACTGCAATTGTAATTGGATTTATCGTTTACAAGTTTTGGAAAAAGAAAAAATCAAAGTGATGAAGCTCTTTCGTAAATACAGAATTCCCCAAACTCCCGAACAGCGAAAAGAAAGAAACAAGCAGTTGCTGCTTGCATCGCTCAGCGGAATTTTACTAGGCTTGTCTTTCCCGCCAATCCCATTTCCGTTTTTAGCTTTCTTTGCTTTCATTCCATTTTTCTTTGTTCTTGAGCAGCGGGAATCTTTAGTTGCAATTAACCGAATCTCCTATGTCTTTCTATTTTTCTTTTGCTTGATTACACTTTACTGGGTTGGTAGCTGGACAAAAGAAGCCGATCCATTCCTTATGATTTCCGGCGGACTTCTTCTTTTCGCGAATCCCGGTTTCTATTTAATTGCTACCTCTCTTTATTTTCTTAGTACAAAAATTTTCTCAAAGAAGATTTCTCTTTTGCTCTTTCCACTCTATTGGGTTTTCTTCGAATACATTTATTCGCTAACAGACTTGAAATTCCCTTGGTTAACACTTGGCAACAGCCAGGCTTACTTTAACCAATTTATTCAAATTGCTGATGTCGTTGGAGTTTACGGGCTTACATTGTTCGTTTTGTACATAAACATTTTTCTCTACTTATCTTTAAAAGAACTCAAGCAAACCAAGAAGATAAATCAGCGATATCTATTTATCGCTTTGCTGCTTTTCTTTTTCCCGCTGATTTACGGTGGATATAAAACTACCACTTACGAAATCCCGCAAAAACAAATTAAAGTTGGTTTGATTCAACCTAACATCAATCCTTGGGAAAAATGGAGCGGCGGGAGTATCAATGATCAGCTTACACAGTTGTTGGAGTTATCAGACAAAGCTATAGACAAAGGCGCGAGAGTAATCATTTGGCCGGAAACCGCGTTGCCTTGCTATCTACTTGGTGGAAACTATACTTACGAACTTGAACGTATCCATCAATTTATAGATGAAAAGAAAATTTCTCTTATAACCGGTATGCCGGATATAAATTTCTTTTTTGATGTAAAGAAGGCACCAAAAAATGCCAAGCTTTTAAGAAGCGGAGAAGCGGCTTACACATCATACAATTCTATCTTAACATTTTTGCCGAACTCACGTACAATCCAGAAATATCAAAAGAATCAACTCGTTCCATTTGGCGAGAAAGTTCCTTTTGTAGAAGACCTTCCTTTCCTTGGTGATTTTATTAAATGGGGAGTAGGTATTTCAAGCTGGAATGTTGGAACAGATCAAAGCGTCTCTGATTTGAATTACATCAAAGTTGGCGCGGTTGTTTGTATTGAATCAATTTATCCGGAATACATAACCAAGCTTGTTAACAATGGCGCAGATTTTTTAGCAGTAGTAACAAATGATAGCTGGTATGGATATTCGAGCGGTCCGTTTCAGCACAAAGAGATTGCCGTTCTTCGCGCTGTGGAAAATAGAAAAGCAGTTGTTCGCGCAGCAAACGGAGGAATTAGCTGCATAATAGATCCAATGGGAAGGACGCTTGCAAAGACGCAATTTTTTACAAGAGATGTTCTCGTAGGTTACGTTCCTGTTTATGCAGAGAAGACGTTTTATTCAAGATTCCCATTAGTCATCCCGCTAATTGCTGTAGCTGTTTCCTTGTTTACAATTTTAGTTCTGATGCTTAAATCAATTTTCAAACTGATAAAGAAGAAATCATGAAACCAATTATTGACCTACGAAGTGATACCGTAACAAAACCATCCGAAGCAATGCGCAAGGCAATGTACAATGCCGAAGTTGGCGATGATGTTTACGGTGAAGATCCAACTGCTATTAAATTGCAAAACTATGTAGCAGAGTTGCTTGGTAAAGAAGCTGCACTTTATGTTCCGAGCGGAGTTATGGCAAACCAAATTTGTCTAAATGTTTTAACAAATCCCGGCGATGAAGTTATTTGCGAAAAGGACGCACACATTTTTCAATATGAATCCGGTTCACCGGCAGCGCTTAGCGGATTGCAGTTAAGTTTAGTTGACGGCGTTCGTGGAATTTTTTCGCCGGAACAAATCGAGCCTCTTATCAGACCGACAAGTGCATATTACATGGCTCGCACTCGGGTTGTAGAAATCGAAAACACTCACAACCGCGCCGGCGGAACTATCAACCCGATTGAAAACATAAAAGCAATTTCCGAACTAGCAAGAAAACATAATTTATATATGCACCTCGATGGCGCCCGTATTTGGAATGCATCTGTGGAAACAAATATTTCACCGGCAGAATATGCAAGTCATTTTGATTCCGTTAGCGTTTGTCTATCTAAGGGATTAGGAGCGCCAATTGGTTCTATTCTTGCTGGCACAAAAGATTTTGTTAAAGAAGCATTTCGTGTTCGCAAAGCCTGGGGTGGTGGAATGCGTCAAGTCGGCGTAATTGCTGCAGCCGGATTGTTCGCAGTGCAGAATAATATTCCCCGCTTAAAAGAAGATCATAAAAAAGCAAAAGTGTTGGCAAATGGATTAGCTACAATTTCACGAGTGAGTATTCATCCGGAATATGTTGAGACAAACATTTTAATGTTCACCCCCAAAAATATTTCTATCGAAGATTTTCAGCTTAAATGTAAAGAAGTCGGTTTGCTGCTTGGTACCGGAAAGGTTGGGGAAATACGCGCTGTTACACACATGGATGTTTCGTTTGAGCAGATAAATGAAGCGGTTAGAATTGTTGAGAAGATTTTGAGTTAATTAAGCAGATCAAGATTAAGATCACGATCAAGAGCATGATCAAAAAGTGAGAAGATAAGTTGGGAAAACAGAATTATAAACATAGTATAATTGAAGTCGTTCGCTTCCACGAAGTAGATATGCTTGGTGTTTGCAACAATGCGGTTTATTTCAACTACTTTGAAGATGCACGGATTAAATACATTCAAGATTTGATCAAGAATTATTCTCTCAGGGAAATTATGGCGGGGCATTCATTCTTCATAATGGCGCACAATGAAGCCGATTACATTGAACCAGCTTTGCTGGAAGATGAATTAATTGTTTACACACGTCTGAATTTTATTAAAAATTCTTCGTTTGGTTTCCGGCATCTAATTGAAAAGAAAACTAACGGAAAAATCATTACTCACGGAGGTGGAGTTTTTGTTCACATTAATAAGGAAACAAAAACACCTCTACAGCTTCCTAAAGAGTTTTATGATGCTGTGCAAGATTTTGAACCAGATGTAGAAATCATAAAATAATTAGCGAATAAGAAAGAGTAAAAAAGCTCCGCTCAAAATCATGATTGTAATCCATCGCGCCCAATCTGGTTTTTTCTGCTTCAAAGTTCCCCAGCTTTTCGCTATAATCATCATAAAGGCTACCATTATAATTGTTACGATAGAAGCTTCCAGAACATTTAATTTATCATCGTAAATAAAGGCAAGACTTTTTCCCCAGAATATATCGCGGTACAACAATTGGAGATGCAGCCAGTAAACGAGTAACGATTCTCGGCTCACATCAAGCAAAATGGAATTGTAGTTTGGCTTGTTTTTCAGAAAATACCAGCCGCCTCCGAGTAATGCCATAATCACGCCGAGCCGCTCTATAAAGAAAAATGGATGTGGAATAATTGAGGCGAGATTCTCCGGGAGGAGGATATTAATCATAAGTACACCAATGAAAAAGAAAGCTATACCAATGATTATCAGTTTTTTGGCGAAGCTTTCTTCGGCATTGTTTTCACGAGCTTGCAAATAAAACTTTGCGATATAAGCGCCGCTAAAAATAAAACCCCACCATGGAAAAATTGGGAATTGCGAATTGTGCATTTTATTCAAGTAATTGGCGAAGAAAAGTGGAATATGCTGGGAAAAATCAATCTTCCAAGCTAAGGGACCGAGTAGCAAAATAATTAGTGTCATCACTCCGCTAAAGTTGAAGAATGTTTTGTTGTTTGTGAAAATCATTCTTGCAATCAGAAGTACAAGCAGGCCGGACGCAATGGTTTGTAGAACATCAACAGTAAACAAACTGTTCATATTTGCGAAAGTGGCGTTGTTAATTATTTTGCTGAAAGAGAAGAACGGGATATGTAGAGAATATGCGGCGAGAAAAACCATTCCAATTCTTGAAAGCCGTTTCCAAAAATCTCTACCAAATTTTCTTAAATCACCAACGCCTTTGGCGAGTACAAGTACAAAAACCATTCCGCTTGTAAATGTAAATGCGGGGGCTACTAATCCGTTAATGAATTGCAGATAATTAAACCACCAAGCTTGTTTAATCCCGGGCAGCAATAACGAGTTGAATACGTGCACTTCTATCATTACAACCAAAGCAAGACCTTTAAGCAGATCAATGAACAAAGCTCTGTTTTTGCCAGCCACTAACGCTCCAAAAATTTTGTGAAAAGATAATCAGAATTTTGTAACAAATCATTTTGAAATTTATTAGTTTGAAGAAAAAAAAGGGGGTCTTATGAACCTCGTTTTTGATATTGAAACTGTCGGCTATGAATTTGAAAACCTTTCCGAAACCCAGCAAGAATTTCTTCTCCGTTACGCAGAACAAGAAACCGAATCCACCAAAAAAGAAACCATGATTGAAAGCGCCAAGCGCTGTGTAAGTTTATATCCTTTTACGGCAAAAATTGTTTGCCTTGCAATGATGAACACCGAGACAAACAAAATAATGGTCCTGTTCGAAAATCAAAGCGAAGAAGCCTGGGAAGCTGAGGAAGATGGTATTATGTATCAGTCCGCCTCAGAAGAAGAAATACTTACCCGGTTTTGGAAGTATTCTGCTAAGGCGGAAAGGCTTGTATCGTTTAACGGTAGGGGTTTTGATCTTCCTTTTATAATGTTGCGCTCAGCTATGCTCAAGATTAAACCGAGTAAGAATTTCATTAAGAACAGATTTGATTCTTCTTCTCACATTGATCTCCTTGAACAATTCACCTTTTACGGTCTAACCAAAAAATTCAATCTGGATTTCTACTGCCACGCTTTCGGAATTGAATCGCCGAAAGAGCAAGGTATAACCGGAATGGATGTGAAAGAGCTTTACAAAGCCGGAAGAATCAAAGACATTTCAATTTATTGCGGCAAAGATGTTCGGGCAACATATCAACTTTACAAGATTTGGGATGAATATCTAAACCTAAAGTAACTAGAAATTATTTTTTCTCGGTTGACCATTAACTTTCGAAGACTTATTTTGAAACAAAAATGAGGAGGAGAAAATGGTTTTCGATCATTTGATTCAACTTTTGAACTCCCACCAAAGAGAAATCGCTTTATCGTATTATGATCAAGTTA
>DAIEQT010000396.1 GCA_027347545.1 Ignavibacteria bacterium
GACAATTCAAGAATCATGGGTAATTATTTATTGCAGAACATAAAAGATTTACAAAACGAATTCCCGGAATTTGTTTCGCACGCAAGAGGATTAGGACTAATGTGTTCCTTCGATATGCCTACAGTTGAAATCAGAAAAAAATTCTTAGCTGAACTTTACAACAATAAACTTATCATGCTCGGCTGCGGAACTAGTTCAGTTCGTTTTAGAACGCCGCTTACAGTAACCCAAGACGAAATTGATAAAGGAATTGGAATCATCAAAGAAGTGTTAAATAAAATGTAGATGAGTTTTCTCGTTGTGTTCTTTGTGGTTACACTTTTAACCGCAAAGAACACAAAGTTTTCACAAAGGTCACAAAGATTTGGAATCAACCTTCTTCCAGCAGTACAAATTATCGTATGTCTATTTGTAATTTTTTGCCTAAAGCTTCCAAATAACTCTTCAATGTAGAAAGTCTTATATCTTCAGCGTGATTTTCAATTCTTGATATAGCAGACTTTTTAGTACTCAACTTTTCTGCCAGCTCTTTTTGAGTTACTCCAACCTCTTCTCTCGCTTGACGAAGCAACACGCCTATCTTGAAACTTTCATAACCTTTTTCAAAACTCTTTGCCAACTTTTTACTCTTGCTGTTACGCTTCACGATATATTTTTCTAAATCATCCATTTTTGCTCCCTTCTAAAAAATCTTTTTTTCTGCTTTCTGCTAATTCAATTTCTGTTTTAGGTGTCTTTTGAGTTTTCTTTCTAAATCCGTTTGTTAAAACAACAAAATTAGCTTTATGCCAAAACCCTAATAGCCGGAATTCATTACTTCCCAAATATCATTTGTGTTTTCTAATTTCTTAAAGTACTCTGCCGGAACTCTGTCTAACTCTTTGATTAAACGTAAAACCCACAAAACCTTTTCAGCATGCTTATCAGATAGTTCTTCAAGAAACTCTTCTACGGGAACTTTATTATTTACGGTTTTATAGAATATTATATCTCTCACGCCAGCTAAGTTAACCTATTTGTTAACCAAAGTAAATAATGGGACTTTGTGTTTACTTACTTTCTCTGTGTAGTTAAATTTTAAACCGCAGAAGACGCAGAGATCACAAAGATTCGGAATCAGCTTTCTTCCAGCTTGGCGGTGCGATTATAACTACAAACTCCCCTTTTGTATTTCTCTTTTCAAAATCTGTCAATATTTCTTCTGCTGTTCCGCGCCAGGTTTCTTCAAACTTTTTTGTTAGTTCTCTACCAACAACAATTTGCCTTTGCGGCATGTACTCACTTAATTCTTCCAACAACTTTTCAATTCTGTAAGTTGATTCGTAAAGTACAATCGTTCTTTCCTCTTCTGCTAACTGCTGAAGTTTCTTTTGTCTTCCTTTTTTCTGAGGAAGGAACCCCTCGAACGCGAATGCATCGGTAGGCAAGCCGCTAATACTCAAAGCCATAATAGCTGCATTAACACCGGGAATTCCAACGACCTCAATTCCCTTTTCAATAGCAAAGTTTACTAAGCGAACTCCCGGATCAGAAATACATGGAGTTCCGGCATCAGAAACAAGCGCAGCGCTTTCATTCGCTGAAATTCTTTCTACAACTCTTTCCAACGATTTGCTTTCATTGTGAGCATTAATTACAGCAAGCGGTTTGCTGATATCAAAATGATGAAGTAGAATAGAAGTTACGCGAGTGTCTTCGCAAATAATAAAGTCAACGGATTTTAAAGCCTCAACAGCACGGAAGGTTATATCTCCGAGATTTCCAATTGGTGTTGCAACAACAAAAAGCTTTCCGTGTGTCATCAGTTATTCATTCTTTAACATTTTTCAATAACGAGTTTGATTTCCTTTACTATCTTGGGGTGAAGTTCTTTACCGGTATGGTGCGGGATGACCATCCTAATATTATCTTTCTTATAAATTCTATGACTTCCTTTCTGGCGATCAATAATAAATCCGGCTTTAAGCAATAAGCTTTCAGCTTCCTTTGCTGTCATAATCAGATCGCTTTGAGCGGTTGTATATTCAATGGAGCAATAAAAAAAGATTTTGCTTGTAAAGAAGATTTTTCTTGTTCATCCATACTTTCAATATATAGCTCAGCTGCTTCACGAATATTCTGCAAAGCTTCTTCAAAACTTTCACCTTGGCTGAAACAACCTTTTAGCTCCGGAACATAAGCGTAATAACCATTCTCATCTTTTTCTATGATTGCATTTAGCTGCATTGTTCTCTCCTTTCGTTCGTAATAAAACTAACTAAACAGTTAGTTATTGGCAATCCGTTTATTCAGCATCATAATGAATTAATGAATGAACTTCATAATTCTTTAACTTTTCTTTGCCTTTCAGAAAATCAAGCTCGATGATGAATGAAATTTGCACAACTTCTCCGCCAAGCTGTTCAATCAATTTTACTGCGGCTTCCATTGTTCCACCAGTTGCAAGTAAATCATCATGTAATAAAACTTTATCACCCGGCACAATTGCGTCTTTGTGAATTTCGATTTTGTCGGTTCCATATTCTAATTCATAAGTAGCAGAGATTGTTTCTGCCGGAAGTTTCTTCGGCTTTCTGATTGGAACGAAACCAGCGTTAAGTTTCTGTGCAAGCGCTCCGCCTAAAATAAATCCACGGGATTCTATTCCGGCAACTTTTGTAATGCCTTTGCCTTTCGCCAAATCATAGAGAGCGTTAATTGTGGAATTCAGTCCGGCAGAATCTTTCAAAAGTGTTGTAATATCTTTGAAGATAATTCCTTCTTTAGGAAAATTCGGCACATCACGGATCAGCTTCTCTAGTTCCATCTTAATCTCCATTGACTGCATTTGGTAAATGTTCGTAGTTATGTAACTCTTCAAGATACTTAAAAAGAATTTCTTCTATCGGCGCATATTCCAATTGCTGATAAAGATGCTGACGAACTTCTTTGGAACCGTGCAAGCCTTTCAAATAGCCGGCGTAATATTTTCTGAAAGGAATTATTGCACCGCGAACATCTCTTATTTCCAAAGAATATTTTAGATGCTTAAGCGCTGTAGCAATTCTTTCTTCCGGCGTAACTTGATGAACAGCTTCGCCATTCAACAATTGTTTTGCTTCTCTAAAAATCCACGGATGATCAATTGCGCCGCGAGCAATCATTACAGCATCTGCATTCGTTTCATTAAATGCACGCTTAACATCTTCCGCTGTAAATATTCCACCGTTAAGTGCAACCGGAATTTTTACAACTTCTTTCACTTTTGGAATCCAGCTCCAGTCCGCATCACCGCTATGACCTTGAGTTCTTGTTCGACAATGAACAGTTAGCTCTGCGGCTCCGGCATCTTCAATTCGTTTAGCTACATCTAAAATATTTATTGAGTTCGCATCCCAGCCAATTCTAGTCTTAACAGTAACCGGAAGTTGAACTGCTTTTACAATCGCTTCAACCATTGATTGCAAATAACAAACATCTTTAAGCAGTCCGGCGCCGGCGCCTCTTCCGGCAATTTTCTTTACCCAGCATCCCGCATTAATATCAATCATCTCCGGATTTCTTGTCTCTGCAATTTTTGCGGCTTCAATCATTGGTTCTAAATTTCCACCATAGATTTGAATTCCAACCGGGCGCTCTTCGTCGGTAATCTCTAGTTTCTTTTCAGTTTTTTTATTCGAACGAATTAGTCCATCGGAATTAACAAACTCTGTATAAACAACATCGGCGCCAAATTCTTTGCATAATTTTCTATAAGCAATATCAGTTACATCTTCCATTGGTGCAAGAAGAAGCGCTTTATCAATATTTACTTTTCCAACTTTAAACACTTAGTCCAGCTTTCAATTTTTCGGGATTTAGTTTGAAGTAAGCAACAATTAAAATTATTAGAGTGAAAAAACCACCGGTTAAAAATGGAAATTGATAACCCAGATAGTGAAATGAGAATCCGCCCCACAACGGACCAAGTACACGAGCAAATGCTGATATAGATTGATTAACACCAAGTATAGCGCCTTGCTGATCTTCGGGTGAATACTTTGAAATCATTGCTGGAATTATTGGCTGCAATATTCCGGTTCCAATGGCAACAAGTGAAATAACAATTGCTTCGCCGAGGAAGTTGCCACCGTACGGAATTAATCCTAATCCAAAAACTGTAAATACTAATCCTATAAGTACGCTGGTTCTATCCGCAAATTTCTTTGTCATCATTCTGATAAAACCCGCTTGAATAATTACACCGACAACACCGGAAATACCAAACAACATTCCGTTTTGCTGATCGCTAAAATGAAATACTTTGTAACCAAGCAAAGCATAGGTACCGTAAATATTTGCAAAAGAAAATATTATGAAGAAAAATATTACAACCAAGAAGCCAACCGGCGAATGAAGAATTACTTTTTTCGTGAACGCGAAATCGAAAATGCGGAATTGAAATTTTCCATCGCTCTTTTTTTCTTTTAATGATTCGGGCAATTTAAGGAATGCGAATACAAGCGCAAGAAATGAAAATCCCGCCGCACCATATCCAGCAACCGAATAACTGTACTTTGAAAGCAGTGCGCCAATTACGGGACCAAAAATAAAACCTAGCCCGAACGCAGCGCCAATTAATCCCATTCCTTTAGAGCGCTCTTCTTTTGTCGTGATATCAGCTATATAGGCTTGAGCCGCGCCAATATTGCTTCCGCCAAGTCCGGCAAGTAGTCTTGAAACGAACAACAGCGTGAAATTGTGTGAGAAAGCAAAAAGCAAATATGCGAGTACAGTAACCGATTGAGTGGCAAGTATTACAGGCCTTCTTCCGATTCTATCAGAAAGCCTTCCGTAAACTGGATTAAAAATAAATTGCATTAAAGAAAAAACCGCAATAATTGCTCCAATTCCAAAATCGGAAATACCAAGTTCCTTACTTGCAAAAGTTGGAAGAATTGGAATCAAGATTCCAAAGCCCATTAGATCTATAAAAATTGTTACGAAGATTACCGACAGTGAAGCTTTGTTTTTCATTAATAGAATAGCCTTTCGAATTCCGGTGTAAAAATAAAAATTAATTTGTGTGCAAAGAATTTTTTCTTTTGAATAAAGCCGCGGCTTTCAAGGTTTGTTTGGTATCGTAAAAACTTTGAATAAGCTTGGCTTGATCTGCTTTATTTAGTCGCTTAAACGATTTGTAAGCCGAAGTATCACTTGGATGTATAACGTATGAGTTCCTTCCTCCAATTCTTTCCTTAGCATCCCAAACCGGTTCAATGGAAATCGTATCAAGAATGATTTTATCTGTTGCTAATTTCTCCAGTGTAAAATTTAAGATTACTCCACAATCAGAGTAGCGCCATCTTTGATTGGAAAAGAAATTACCAAGTGAGTAAGCAATAAATCCTTGGTCGAGTTTACTCTTTGCTGTTTCAAAAAACTCAACCGGTTGAATCACATGCGGATGGCTTGCGATAATTAAATCAGCACCGTAAGAAATTGTTCGTCTAACGATTTCCTTTTGATACGAACTAGCTTCCCTCTGATATTCTTCTCCAAAGTGAAAGTACACAAGAACAACATCAACGTTTTGCAGTTTAGCGTTAGTAATATCT
>DAIEQT010000402.1 GCA_027347545.1 Ignavibacteria bacterium
TTGTCTTCTTGAAATCGGAAATGATTTCGGGATCGCTCCAGAATGCCGATTTATCTTTTCCTCTGAAAGCTGCGTAATCCATTGGTCCGCCCAATGCTGTCAGGTTAGCAGTCTTAGTTTGAAAAAATGAAAAAGCAGAACACTGATTTGTTAAGATGATTAAGATTTTTTATGATTTATCCTAATCGATCATAAAAATCATAATTAATCTGCGTGCTAACAATCTTAACCTGACGGCATTGTCGGTCCGCCCCACCAAATCCAATTATCAACAAAAGGAATAATGATTCTCACACCCTCTTCATCTGCAACTTACATTACTTTATCAAGAACACGGAATGCATCTTCGTTAAACTTGCCGGGGGCTTCAATATGGCGAACAAATTCTTTAGGCTCACCATTTTTACGAAGCGATGGAACATAAATGCGCGCTACTTTTCCGCCGATTTGTTTTATCGCTTTTAGCGCATCTCTAATTTCAAATTCATCTGGCAAGCGCCAAGGATTTACACTTTCGAATGGGAGGTAATCCTCGTTGTAATGCAGATTGGGAATGTTAAATGAGAGAAAGCGGACTTCCATTTCTCCATCATAAACTTTATCGGCTTTGCGTGTAACAAAATTATCGAAATTGCTTGAAGTACAATTAACCAAGATTAAGCTCACAAATAGAAGTACAATCGAAAAATAAGTTTTCCGCATCTAATTCCTCTGGAAATAATTTTGATAGAAGGACTAATTGTTCTAAAACTGTGCCGCCAATTATCCAATTGATTATAGCAAAACATAACAAAATGATTATTCCCCTTTATTATTTTAATAAAGTTATATCATATTGTTAATTGAAAGCATTGTATTTACTTCAAAAGCGAAGATAATTCTCCCACTTTGTTTAGCACAAAAATTGTACAGACTCGGTATTAAAACGGAATTGAAATGAAACGGGTTTTACTGTTATTTCTACTGTTCGGAACAACCGCAATTTTTGCCTCTGTATCCGGCGATGAAACCAAATCGTCCAAACAGAATTTGAAACAAGCTGCTGCGCCGGAAGAAGTTGGTTTTTCTTCGGAACGATTGACTAGGATTGATAAATATTTCTCTGAACTGATTGAGAGCAATAAACTTCCACATGCGCAAGCATTTATTGCAAGACACGGTAAAATTGTTTACTTCAAATCGTTTGGATTGAAAGACAACGAAAAAAAAATCCCTTTGCAGAACAACGATATTTTCCGTCTTGCTTCCCAGACTAAAGCAATTACAACAACCGCACTGATGATTCTCTTTGAGGAAGCCAAAATCAATCTGAGCGATCCAGTTTCCAAATACATTCCCGCATTCAAGGATGTCAAAGTTCAGATCAAACCGGGAACGGATTACTCTCCGGCGAATCTTGAAGATTTGAAAAAGCCGATCACAATTCATCATTTATTAACACACACTTCCGGAATTCCATATTGGTGGGATCCTAATGTTTTCAAAATAATTATCTCTCCCGGTTACACTTTTGATAATGTAACTCTTGAAGAAGTGATTAACGAAATGGCAAAGATGCCTCTAGCACATCAGCCGGAAGCCGCATTAACATATGGTTATAATTTAGATGTGGTAGGAAGAATTATTGAAGTCGCGTCCGGAATGAAGCTTGACGAATTCTTCAAGAAAAGAATTTTTGAACCGTTAGGGATGAATGATACTTATTTCTATTTGCCTCAAGAGAAAGCAAACCAGCTTGTTACTTTATCGACAAAAGAAAAAGAGAATGAACCGGCTGTTACTTCTACCGATGATTTGTTCTGCAACTATCCGGTTAATGGCGCAAGATCATTTTTCTCCGGCGGCGCCGGTTTGGTTGGTCCTCTTGAAGATTACGCGAAGTTTTGCCAGATGCTTCTTAACGGCGGCTCATACAATAACAAACAGATTATCAGTCCAAAGTCCGTAGAGTTGATGACGCGCAATCACGTGGGAACTCTTCCACTTGGTGAGACAGGAAATCAATTCGGTTTCGGTTTCGAAATTATGACGGAGAAAGGTCTGCAGAATATATTAGGAACACCCGGCTCTTATAAGTGGGGCGGTGCATTCAGTACGGAATATGTTATTGACCCTAAGGAAGATTTAGTAATGATTTTTTACTGCAACATACGCCCGTTAGCAGGCAAAGTAGAAATACTGAACAAATATAGAACGCTTGTTTATCAAGCACTTATCAATAAAACTTTTTAGAGATAGTTATGAACCTAACAAAAACAATTGCTGATGAAATGTTCGATTCACTTCAGAACGGAATACTTAAAAGATGGTATCCATTGGTAATTGATGAAGAATTCGGCGGCTATTTTACCAACGTTACATGGGATTGGAAGCTACCCAAAGAACAAGAGAAGATGATTGTAACGCAAGCTCGCCATGTTTGGCTTTCATCTAAAATGGCAGCTTTCTTAAACGATGATAGCTTTGAAAAATACGCTTGGCATGGCTACAAGTTTCTTCGTGCGTTTATGTGGGATCATAGTTTCGGCGGTTTTTTTCAAGTGCGAAACCGCAACGGAGAGTTTTCTCCCGTTGAAGGCTGGGGCGAAGAAAAGAGAACCTACGGAAACGCGTTTGCAATTTATTCGCTTGCCGCACTTTACGAATTAACTAAAGACCATAACGCGCTTAACTTTGCTAAAGAAGCGTTTAATTGGATTGAAGAGAAAGCTCACGATCCTAAACTGGGCGGCTACTTCCAATTCTTGTTGAGAGATGGAGTTCCGTTTAATAAAGAAAGTAAGTATGAAACCAAAGCCAGCGATAAACCGGAAGTCGGCTTCAAAGATCAGAATTCATCTATCCATCTTCTTGAAGCATACACAGAGCTTTACAATGTTTGGAAAGATGAAAAGCTTAAAGCTCAGCTCGAAAAGATTCTTGTTCTAATCCGTGATGTTATTACAACAAAGAAAGGTTACATGAACTTGTTCTTCACAAATGATTGGAAACCTATCTCCTTCCGTAACGCTGATGAAGAAACACGCAAAGAGTTTTACCGCTTAGATCATGTTTCTTTCGGTCACGATTACGAAACGGCATTCTTAATGTTAGAGACTTCTCACGTTCTAGGTTTGGAAAATGATACAACGACTTTAGCTGCTGCTAAGAGAATGGTTGACCACGCAATTGCAAACGGTTTTGATAATGAACTTGGCGGCTTCTACGACGGCGGTTACTACTTTAAAGAAGATGGTCCTTGCGAAATAATTAAATCAACAAAGAACTGGTGGGCACAAGCAGAAGGATTAAATGTTCTTCTGATTATGTCTAAGATATTTCCGGAAGAGAATAAATATTACGATACATTCTTAAAACAGTGGGAATATGTTGATCAATATATCATCGATCATGAGAATGGCGATTGGTTTGAAGGCGGATTAGATAAGGAACCTCAGTTTAAGTTTGGACCGAGAAGCCATATCTGGAAATGCACCTACCATACCGGACGTGCTTTAATGAACTGTATTAAAATGTTAGCCGATTATGAATTTGAATTGTACCGTTCGAATGAAAAGTTTAGAAAGCAGAAAGATGAGTTCGATCATTTCTTAAATCACTGGAAAGAAACAGCCGCAAAATTGTAATTCTTCATTCGTAGAGACGCCATAAATGACGTCTTTAATTTTTAATATTTTCCAATGAGACGATGCGCTGCATTGTCTCCCAATTTACTCTTTAGTTGCTTTGTTGAGGAGACGATACATCGGGCCAATGCCGTCAGGTTAAGATTGTTAGCACGCAGATTAATTATGATTTTTATGATCGATTAGGATAAATCATAAAAAATCTTAATCATCTTAACAAATCAGCGTTCTGCTTTTTCATTTTTTCAAACTAAGACTGCTAACCT
>DAIEQT010000436.1 GCA_027347545.1 Ignavibacteria bacterium
TACTTTCATTTTTCCCCCTTGGGGTTTTATTCCCACTCAATAGTTGCCGGCGGCTTCGAGCTTATGTCGTAAACAACTCTATTCACGCCGCGAACCGAGCGGATTATTTTGTTCGATACATTTTCTAAGAAATCTCCATCGAAACGGAACCAGTCGGCAGTCATACCATCGGTAGAAGTAACTGCGCGTAACGCAACAACGTTTTCGTATGTGCGTGCATCACCCATAACACCAACAGTTTGAACGGGAAGCAAAACTGCAAACGCTTGCCAAATTTTATCATACAGATTAAACTCGTGAAGCGCACTAATGAAAATATCGTCGGCTTCGCGAAGAATATCCAAACGTTCTTTTGTGATTTCTCCAAGCACACGAACAGCTAAACCGGGACCGGGAAACGGATGACGCTTGATAAACATTTCCGGCAAACCAAGTTCATTACCAATTGCTCTAACTTCATCCTTAAAAAGTTCGCGGAACGGCTCGATGAGTTTCAGATTCATGAGATCCGGCAAACCGCCCACATTGTGATGAGTTTTGATCGTAACCGATTGACCTTTAACAGAAACTGATTCGATAACATCGGGATACAAAGTTCCCTGGACTAAAAATTCAGCATCGGAATATTTTTTAGCTTCACTCTCAAAAACTTCTATGAAAGAGTTGCCTATAATTTTTCTTTTCTTTTCCGGCTCTGTAATACCGGTTAAGCGGGAAAGAAAAAGCTCCGAGACATCAACATGAATAACATGCAAATCGTAATGTTCATCAAACATCTTAATGATCGCTTCGCTTTCGTTCTTGCGCATCATACCATGATCTACATGAATGCAGACAAGCTGCTTGCCCACAGCTCTGTGAATCAAGATTGCTGCAACTGAAGAATCAACTCCGCCGCTCAAAGCGCAAATAACTTTTTTGTTTCCTACTTTAGCTCTAACTTCTTCAATCTCTTCGCTTATAAAATGCTCAGGAGTCCAATCTGCTTTGCAGCCACAGATTTCAAAAACGAAATTTTCTAAGACTCTTTTACCAAATTTCGTATGTGCAACTTCGGGATGAAACTGCACACCAAATATTTTTCTCTTCGGATCGGAAATGGCGCAGAGCGGAGAGTTTTACGTTTTGGCTGTAACAGTAAATCCATTTGGCATATCAGTTACATAATCGCCGTGGCTCATCCAAATGACCGAGCCATCGTTCACACCCATCAACAATACGTCATCATCAACCAATTCTATATTGGCTTTGCCATACTCGCGGCTTTTTGCGGCTTCTACTTTCCCGCCAAAGTTTGTAGTAATAAGCTGAAGTCCGTAGCAAATACCGAGAATTGGAATACCAAGATTAAAAATCTCAGGATTAACCTTTGGCGAATCATCTTCGTAAACACTCATTGGTCCACCGGATAATATTATTCCGGTAGGGTTCTGCTCTTTTATTTTTTCAATGGAAAAGCTGTGGGTATGAATTTCGCAATACACTTTGCTTTCGCGAATGCGGCGGGCAATTAATTGAGTGTACTGGGAGCCGAAATCAAGAATTAAAATATTTTGTTGATGTAACATAGGATGGTCTTGTAATAAAAAAAGGCAAAATCCCTAAAGGAGATTCTGCCCAAATTGTTTTAAAAATTATTATTGTGCTAACTGAGCTTCATAACCAGCCGCATCTAACAATTCGCTCAACTGGCTTGCATCTGCTAATTCAACCTTAATTATCCAGCCTTCCCCGTATGGATCAGAATTAACTTGCTGCGGTTCATCATTTAATTTTTTGTTAAGCTCTACAACTTTTCCAGTTACAGGTGCGTAAAGATCGCTCACGGTTTTAACTGCTTCAATTGTTCCGAAAGTCTCGCCCATTGTAATTTCAGCTAAGTCGGGATTGATATCAACATAAACAATATCTCCGAGTTCGCCTTGCGCATACTCGGTAATTCCAATTGTTCCAACATTACCTTCAACTTTAATCCACTCGTGATCTTTAGTGTACTTCAGATTTGCCGGAATATTCATTTTTGCCTCGTCAATTTGTTTTGAAGTGGTGATCTATAAAAGATGTATCAAACTCACCTTTAATAAACTTTTTATTCATTAAAACTTTTTGATGGAAAGGAATTGTTGTCTTAATTCCTTCTATTTTGAATTCATCGAGCGCGCGCTTTGCTCGTTTGATTGCATGTGCTCTGTCAGTTCCCCAAACAATCATCTTTGCAATAAGTGAATCATAGTTTGGCGGAATTACATACTCGGTGTAAACATGTGAATCTATACGCACTCCAAATCCACCCGGGAAATGTAAGTACTCAATCGCTCCGGGCGAAGGACGGAAATTAGCGTCGGGATCTTCAGCATTAATTCTGAATTCAATTGCATGTCCGTGCGGTCTTTGAGGAATGTCCTCAATTTTTTTGCCGGCGGCTACCAAAATTTGATTCTTAATTAAATCAACATGGTTAACCATTTCCGTAACCGGATGCTCAACTTGAATTCTTGTATTCATTTCTATGAAATAAAAATTCATATACTTATCAACTAAGAACTCAATCGTTCCGGCGCCTTCGTAGTTAACGGACTTTGCGCCGAGTATTGCAGCTTCGCCCATCTTCTTTCGCACTTCATCTGTAATAAATGGTGAAGGAGATTCTTCAATTAACTTTTGGTGCCTCCTCTGTATTGAACAATCTCTCTCACCATATTGATAGACGTTACCATGGGTGTCGCCTAAAATTTGAATTTCTACATGATGCGGATTCTCGATATACTTTTCCATGTAAAGATCGGGATTCGAGAATGCAGAATTTGCTTCGTTGCCGGCTGTTTGAAAAGCTTTCTCAATTTCATCTTCCTTCCAAACAATGCGCATTCCTTTACCGCAGCCGCCGGCCGATGCTTTTAGCATTACTGGATAACCAATTTCAGCCGCAATTTTCTTAGCTTCATCAATGTCTTTTATAATTCCTTCACTGCCAGGAACAACAGGTACTCCGACTTTCTTCATAGTTTCTTTTGCAAAAGCTTTATCGCCCATTCTGCGTATTGAGTCTGGAGATGGACCGATAAATTTTATTCCGCTGTCAGCGCAGATTTCGCTAAAGTCAGCATTCTCTGCAAGAAAGCCATAACCGGGATGAATTGCATCCGCGCCGGTAATTGCAGCAGCAGAAAGTATATTTGGAATTTTAAGATAGCTTTGGCTGCTCAAGGCGGGACCGATACAAACGGCTTCATCAGCAAAAACAACATGAAGCGAATCACGGTCAACTTCGCTGTAAACTGCAACAGTTGGAATTTCCAACTCCTTGCAAGTTCTAATGATTCTTAGTGCTATCTCGCCTCGGTTAGCAATTAGGATTTTCTTAAACAAGACTTCCTCTTATAAAAAATGATAACACTAATTCTTTTCGACTAAAAATAATGGCTGGTTATATTCTACCGGAGTTCCGTTCTCAACCAATATCTTCAATATTTTACCGCTGCAATCGCTTTCTATTTCATTCATAAGCTTCATTGCTTCAACAATACAAAGCACTGTGCCTTGAGATATTGAATCCCCAACTTGAACATAAGAATCTGCATCCGGGGAAGGAGCGCGGTAAAACGTACCAACTATAGGGGAACGTATTTCGTGATGATTAGACTTTACCGGTTCTGCTGTAATTACTGCGTTAACTTCCGACGGCTGTTGCGAAACAGCTGGACGTGCAGCTTCAAATGGAACTGACTGCAATTGAACCGAAGTCTGATGTGAATTTTTAGAAATTTTTATTTTGAGCTCACCTTCTTGAACAGAGAATTCGGTAACCTCACTTTGCTCAACTATCTTGATGAGCTTCTTAATTAAGTTTATATCCATCTTTATCTTCTATTAGTTTTTAACTCGTTCTACGTATCCGCCCGTGCGGGTATCAACTTTAAGAACATCACCTTCATTGATGAAAAGAGGAACTTGAACCTTTGCACCGGTTTCAAGTTTAGCCGGTTTCAAGGCACTGTTTGCAGTATCGCCTTTAAAGCCGGGTTCAGTTTCTACTACTTTCAAGAATACAAAGATTGGAACTTCTGCGGAGATGATTTGGTCTGCGGAATCCATAAGCAGCTCAACTTCTTCACCTTCTTTTAGATAATCGGCGCCTTCGCCAAATTGTTCAGCCGGAACTGTAAACTGCTCGTAAGTCTCGTTATCCATTAAAACCAAACCAGTTGGTTCTTTATATAAGAATTGATATTTCCTTCTCTCAACACGAACTACTTCTACAGATTCACCGGAACGGAAAGTGTTATCTAAAACTTTTCCTGTTCTCATATTCTTAAGTGTAGTACGTACAAAAGCTCCGCCTTTGCCAGGCTTTACGTGTTGAAATTCCGTAATTACAAATGGATCGCCTTTATATTTTATTATCAGACCATTTCTGAAATCTGAGGTATCAGCCATGTTTCACCTATTAAACTTTGTAAAAAATAACTACCGCTTGCTACTAATGCAAGGTAATCAATTTAATTAATTATTCAGCTTGAACAAGATATTTTTCTAATTCCATATATGGAACAGCAGTTACGTAATCTTTCTTAATCTTCTCGAAAAGGGTCTTTGCCTCTTCTTTTTTTCCGATTTTCAAATAAGCAATTCCAGCTTTTAGCAGAAATTCGGGATTAGAGGGATTTGCTTTGCCAATCTTTGCGGCTTCTTGGTACAAATCCGCAGCCTCTTCAAATTCTTTCTTAGATTCAAGAACACCAGCTTTGCCGGCAAGCGCGCTAGCCTTCAGCAAATAATTAGAACCGGAGTAATCATCATATAACTTAAAAGCTTCTTCAGAATTTCCAGTAATAGAGTAAGCATTGGCTAACATGATTTTTGCCAACTCACCTTCTTCCGAGCTACCATATTCATCAACAATTTTCTTCAAGCCGGTAATATTCTGAGCCGGAACGCCATCAATTGCCATTTTATAACTGCCGGCTTCCATAAGTGGAGTTACTTTAGCAACTAAAGCAGCGGCAGCTTTGTTATCATTCGAAATTTTGTTTGTGTAGAGAATATAGGCAACAACTATTATTGCAACTACACCGAAACCAATCAAAAACTTTGCTTGGTTTGCCATAAAAAAGTCATGAACCTTATAATAGCTTGTTACAAGTTTGTCTTCCTTCATTTCTCTTTTAGAAATCTTTTTTCTCGCTTCTAACACTTTTGACCTCTGTTTTTGATAATTCTTTGTAAAATTCGGGCGAAAATCTAAGAAAAATTATAGACCTATTCTAATGTGATTTGAAAAAATCCAGGCATTATGATTGAGAAAAACCTCGACTCTGTAAACTCCGGGCTCTTTAACTTTAAATTCAGCATCAAATCCATCAATCGAGTCTAAAAGTTCACCATTTCTTACCAGTTTAATTGTGGCCGAGATATTCGGCAAAATCACCCGCAGCTTAACTTTATTTGCAAAAGGAAGCGATTCTCCCATTTGGTGAATATGCTCTCCACCTTCAGCAAAAAAACGAAAGCCTTTCGCGTCGCCATGATAGTAGTTTGAAATAAAACAACTTCCATTTTTGAGAGCCTTATAGATCAAATCTCTATCATGAATTATATCGCGGCTATCTTTAGAAGGATTAAGCCTTTCTTCTGTAATAACATGTGTGCGCACGGACTTAAACAAAACTTTATACGGAAAAACTTCCATTTCAAAAAAGCCAAGCAAATTTAGTTTGTGAGCATGGGCGTCAACTCCGCCAATACCTACAACTTTTCTTTCCAGATTCAACTTATCCCAAACTGCAAGAGTCTCTTCAGTCGGACCTACTATTGAGCGAAGCGGATGAATAATATAATTATACTTGTTCTGCTCGGTTAGTCCTTCCATCCATTCGGACATGTGATTCCAAATTTCAATACCGTCGAAATCTTTACAATCCCATTCTGTCCAAGGATATGGCGGATGTTGAGTCATCGAACTTCTTTTCTCATGCGGATGAGCTATAAAACTAATTCCACCAAGTTCTTTTACTTTTCTAGTGTACTCCTTAGCCGGTATTCTTGTAGTAATGGTCTCAGTAATTCCCATCGCCAAAAGATGGTTCTGGTTCATCTTATCATTTATTTCGCAACCAACCAAAAGCAAAGTGTTATCATACCAACGTTCATAACCCTCTTGCAACGCACGCAATGTATTATGGTCAGTCAGTATTAGATAGTCCAATCCGCATTCTTTACCAAATTCGGCTATTTCCGACACCTCGCCGGAGCCATCGGAAAAAACAGAATGAATATGTATAACACCGGTGTATTCGAACATATTCTACCAAGAAATTTTAGCGTGGTGGGTGTTGTCTCAAAAGAAGCCGGATAAGTTTTCTATTCTTACTTCCAGACTTCTCTCGAGACAATCACAAAATTATTGAGCGTTATTAACTTCGAACAAAGTAGTGTATTGTGTGGTTTGTTCTTTAATCATATCGGAGAGCTTTGTCATAAGGATATCAATTCTCTCGTCTGTGTTGTCTTCAAAACTATCGTAAGCTTCTTGTGTCTTAAAGATGTAAATTTCTTCAAAATTGTTTGCTTTATTTTTCTGCTCAAATACAGAATAACTTTCCAAACCTTCTGCTTTAACCAAGTTTTTTAATTCCCGCACAACATCTAAATAATCATTTCTCCGTTCCGGGTGAACGCTGTACTTGATTGAAAAAACAACTCTACTCATTTATTTCCTCTTAAATTGTTATCTCACCATTAAAAACTACTTTTGCCGGACCTGTCAGAGAGACATCATCAAAATTTTGCCCGTCAAATTTGAAATCTACAACCAGTTGATCTCCACTTTTAGCCGAAAGCTTAACCGGCTGATTTACCAATCCATTCTTAAATAATACAACAGCAGAAGCTACCGATCCGGTTCCGCAAGATAGAGTTTCATCTTCAACTCCACGCTCATAGGTTCTAATCTTCGCCATTCCATCCACAACTTGAACGAAATTCACATTAGTACCTTCGGGTGCAAAATCTTTGTGATACCTAATTTCTTTTCCAATCTCAAATACCGGAAAATCTTCAATCAAACTGTAGCCGGATTTAAGATCAGCCGGATTTTTTAGAACATCCTCAATTTTTACTACCACATGAGGAGAACCGGTATCTGCAAACGAAGCATTAACAAGCTGTCCGGCAAACTTAATCTTAAAATTAAGATTGATTCGAGTCGGCGGAAGCAGATTAAATTTTACACTTCGGTCTGCAAAAACTTCGCCAGAGTATTGCTTCGAATTGAAAAGGAAACTTATTCTTGAACCACTTGCCAAGCCGTTTTCTGCTGCATAAAGTAAAGAACATCTGGAACCGTTAGCACAGAGTGAACCGCTAAATCCATCGGCATTGAAATACTGCATTCCAAAATCTGCCTCTACTGCCGGTTCAAGTACTAATACACCATCGGCACCAATTCCGGTACGCCGGTTGCAAATTTGAGCTATTTTCTCAGTTGTTAACTCAAGTTTCGGGTTGATTTTTGAATCAAAAAGGATAAAATCATTACCCGCGCCGCTCATTTTTGTAAAGAAGTACTTCTCCATTTCAGGTTCAAATTTACGGGAATAGGATTCCTTAAGCAACGAAAAAGATGATTTGGCACGGTTTTTTAGCTTTAATATGGCTGGTTTGAAACGATAATAAACGGTGAAGAACTATCTGTATCTTCTTATAACTATTTTGATAACTAAACAAAAGTAATAAGGTGGATGAAATAGTTAAAAAAGGGATATTTAAGACTGCTAAAGTTGAAGTGGTTGATAAGAAAATGAAAGCATTTTTAATTTTAAAAAATGCTGACCCGGAAAATTCAATTCCACTATCCAGGGAATATATAAACGATCTTCTTAACACTATTGGTATTAAGGTTGGAATTAAAAACGAAATCATAAATGATATTATTGAAGGAACGATTAATGAAGAAAGAGTTCTAGTAGCTGAAGGAATTTATCCGCAGCCCGGTAACGATTCATCAATTGAGTTTTATGTATCGGTGGAAAAATCGTTAAAACCTCAGATGCAAGAAGACGGGCACATTGATTATAAAGAAATAAAAGTTGTGGAAAGCGTTGCAAAAGATGCCCGGCTTGCAAAAAAAATTATTGCAACTATTGGCGCACCCGGCAAAGACCTTTTTGGCAACGAAATACCAGGCCTCTACGGAAAAGATTTTCAATTTACACCCGGGCAAGGAACATACAGGGACCCGGCAGAAAATACATTATTCAGAGCGTCAATTGATGGAATTATTTTTTATGATCAAAAGTCCCATACTCTTGAAGT
>DAIEQT010000437.1 GCA_027347545.1 Ignavibacteria bacterium
GATGCGCAATCATACATCGCGTTAATCTCGATGGGGCAATATGAAGAAGCGCTTAAGTTGATTAAAGAAAGCAATCCGCTTCCTCTTTCAATCGGCAGAGTTTGCGTTCGCGATTGCGAAAACGCTTGCCGCAGAAGTTATGTTGATGAAGCTGTTGCTGTAAACGCAATGAAAAGATTTGTTGCTGATTTTGATGCGTACGATAAATGGATTCCCAAACTCAAAGAAAAGAAAAACAAACGTGTGGCTGTGATTGGCGGCGGACCGGCTGGCCTAACTTGCGCTTATTACTTAACAATCGAAGGCTACTCGGTTACTATATTCGAAAAGCTGCCGAAGCTTGGCGGAATGCTTCGCTACGGAATTCCGGAATACCGTTTGCCAAAGAAAATTTTAGATTCCGAGATCAGCTGGATTCTTGATCTTGGTGTTGAAGCAAAAACAAATGTTGAACTTGGTACAGACTTTAGTGTAAAAGATTTGATGCACAGTGGATATGAATCTGTTTTTATTTCTGTTGGCGCTCATAAAGCGAGCAGGCTTGGATTAGATGGCGAAGACAATGTAAAAGGTATTTATCGCGGAATAGATTTCTTGCGTGAAGTTATGTTGAACAAAATTCCAGAACTGAATGGAACAGTAGTTGTAGTTGGCGGCGGAAATACTGCTATTGATGCGGCAAGAACTGCAATGCGCTGCGGCGCTGAATCGGTGAAAATTGTTTACAGAAGAAGCATCAAAGAAATGCCCGCTCATCATGAAGAAATTGAAGCTGCGCAGAAAGAAGGAGTTGAAATTTTATTCTTAACAAATCCCAAGTCGCTTGTTTCAGAAAACGGAATTCTGAAAGGTATAGAATGTTTGAAGATGGGATTAGAAGAAGGCAAACCTGGTGAAAGACCAAAACCGGTTCCAATTTCCGGCTCGGAATATGTTGTTGAGTGCGATTATTTAATAAGCGCTATCGGCCAGGCGGTTGATACATCTTTCATCAACTACGATAATGATTTTATGCTGGAGAAATGGGGAACAGTGATTGTTAATAAGGACACGCTTGAAACAGCAATTGCCGGAGTATTTGCCGGCGGCGATGTTGTAACCGGTCCACTTACTGCAATTACTTCCATAGCTCAAGGTAGAAAAGCAGCGAACGCGATAATGAGTTATCTAACAATCGGCGAGGCAAAAAAAGCTCCGCAGAAATTCTACAGCTTCAAACATAAGCTCGCAACTTTGAACGAGAGAGAATTCGATCATGTAAAGAAATTAGCGAGAGAAAAATTAAAAGAGCTCGAAATTATTGACCGCGTGCATAGCTTTAAGGAAGTAGATCAAACATTCTCCGACGCACAATGCGAAAGTGAAGTTGGAAGATGTTTGGAATGCGGCTGCTCGGAATACTCTGATTGTCAGTTACGCCAGTACTGCGATGAATACCAGATAGACATCAAAGACTATGTTGGTGAAGTAAAAAAATATACTGTTGATAACCGTCATCCGTTTATTTCGCTCGACGCCAACAAATGTATCAACTGTGGAAAGTGTGTAAGAACTTGCGCTGAAGTATTAAAAGTTTCAGCACTCGGCTTT
>DAIEQT010000444.1 GCA_027347545.1 Ignavibacteria bacterium
GGATATCGTTTACACACACTTAGCAAGTTTCCTCCGCCGTTATTTCATCTTTTATATAATTTCAAAACGAAACCCTTGTAGTAAGCGTTTAATTAATAACCTCTTTTTTGCTCATTTTAGCAGTTTTTCAAAAAAATCTTAATTTTCTCTGGAACTTTTCTTGACTTTCTGACATCAAAATGATATCATTTCAATAGCAATAAGGAGGAGTTAGTAAAATGAACGCAATTACAGAAAAAGATGCAAAGAAAACCAATGGCTTTTTAATGCTTTTCTCATTTCTATTAATCACAGCGATTGATATTTATTTATTGGTAGGCGCGGTTCAAGCCGATGAGCCCGTGCGGTTAGCTTACATCATTCCAATCTTTATAGTTGTACTGTTTTTATTAGCCGGTTTAACTGTTATTCAACCCAACGAATCCCGCGTGCTGATTTTGTTTGGTAAGTACAACGGAACTATCCGGGAAGCCGGCTTCTGGTGGGTTAATCCTTTTACCGACAAGAAAAAAGTATCGCAAAGAATTCACAACTTTATCAGCGATAAAATAAAGGTGAATGATGTTCATGGCAACCCGATTGAAATTGCAGCTGTAATTGTTTGGAGAGTAATAGACAGTGCGAGAGCATTGTTTGATGTTCAGAACTTTGAACAGTTCGTTGCAATCCAAAGCGAAACTGCAATACGCGGAATTACTTCGCAATATGCTTACGATACCAGCGAGCACGATAAAATGTCCTTGGTTGGAAACCAGCACGAAGTTGCCGAGGAGCTGAAGAAGCATACTCAATCAAGATTAGAGATTGCCGGAATTGAAATTGTTGAAACAAGAATAAGCTATTTGGCTTACGCGCCGGAAATTGCACAAGCAATGCTGCGCCGCCAGCAAGCACAAGCAGTTGTTGCGGCAAGAACTAAAATTGTTGAAGGCGCTGTGGGCATGGTTGATATGGCGTTGAAAGCATTGAGCGAACAACACATTGTAGTCCTTGATGAAGAAAAGAAAGCAACTATGGTGAATAATCTTTTGGTTGCGCTTGTAAGTGAAACTTCTGCACAGCCGGTTATTAACGCGGGAAGCCTGTATTAAGATCGTAGAGTGAAGAACGTAGAACGAAGAGTGAGTTGAAAATGAAATATTTGTCGGAATATATTGATAGACCGTTAAGACTTGTTAAGAAATCATTCTTCTCTTTTGAATATGATTTGTTAGCCGGAGAAGAAGTACTCGGGACTTTTAATTACCGTCTTCTATTTAGAAGAGGGGGCGATGTTAAGGGCTTGGAAAAAAGAAATATCGAGTTCTATAAAGACTATTTCTGGGGCAGAGAAATTAAAGTAAGGGAAGGGGGAAAAGATATTCCCTTTGCTAATTACAAAAGAGATTTGCTAAATAGAGTAGGCAGTGTTTCTCTTCCCGGCGGCAACAGATTAGAAATACATTTGGGATTCTTAGAGTTTGCAACAGAGATTAAAGATGAAAAAGGAAATATTCTTGTGCTGCTAAAAAGACCGGGTCTGTTTACAAGAGCCATTAATGTTACTATAAAAGAAAAATCGGATTTGGTTGATAGCAACCCATGGATAATTTTTCTTGTGCTTTATCTAATAATAAAAAGAAGACAGAGAAGAAGATGAAGATCCTATCTGATTATATTGGACATGAACTTGAGATAGCTAATAAGTACATTTTCAAATCATTCTATGAACTGAAGGCAAATGGTATCCCAATCCTCTCTATTAGAAATACAGATTTCTGGGGTAACCGGCATGAGATTGCGGGATTCGAAAAAGTTTGGGAAATATCCAAACCAAGCATATGGAAAAGTACGCTTGAGGTAAGAGAGAAAGATTCATCAACCGTAATTGCAACATTTGAAAGCAGCGCCTTTGGCAAAACAAACACTATTACTTTGCCCCGCGGAGAAAAGCTGCTAATCGTTACACATGTGTGGAAATCTATGTATGAGATGCAAAATGAACTTGGAACTACTCTCGTAAGTTTTAAAAATAAAAAATGGTATTCCTCCCCGATTAATGTTACAGTAAATAAGAAAGCTGAAGTGCTGGATAAATATCCTTTTATTTTGCTGCTTGTGTTTTTCACGGTTTTACAAAGACAGCATCAAGCAGCCGCGGTTAGCGTGTAAACAAAATGGCTGAAAAGAAAAAATTTTTATTAAGAATAGATGACAAGCTTTACGCCTCATTGGAAAAATGGGCGGCTGATGATCTTCGCAGTATCAACGCACAGATAGAATATCTATTGAAAGAGGCGGCTAAGAAGTCGGGTAGATTAAAAGATGCGCCCTTAGAACCAAAAGCAGATGATAACTCCTCAACTCAATAAAGTTTCTTGTTCATGAAATCAATTTTACTATTCATTTACGGATCTATGTTTTTGTTTTCAAACATTAACGCACAGAATACGGAAACAACAATCGAAGATTTAATTAAAAACCAATTTGCGCTTTATCCTAAAATGGAAGCTCGTGATCTCTACAAGTTTCTTCATCAAGCGGCTATGGGAAGCGAACATGCGGTTCAAGATACTAATGCAGTTAAGACTTGGATGAAAAGGGAAGTTGCCGGATTAGATACAACCATTACAAATGAATTGATTGAGCAGCTTTCCCCCGATGGAGATTTAGTGAGGATTAATTTAAGACCTTATCTAGAGAAAGGAGAAAATCCGGATGAATTATTGAAAGCGTTTATTTTAACAGCCAATAAATTTTCCGGCTCTATTGATACTTTAACCGCTTATCTTAACACAGCAAAAAAAATGATAGCTCGTAAAGACATTCCGGTTGACGAAACCATTTTTGCTTCACTAACAGGCGAGTTGGAAAAAAGCGGTTTCCCGGCTATTCATCACTCGCTCACTTACGAAAAACTTTACAAACCGGCTTACCGCGTAGTTAACAGAAAATATCTTTGGCTGAAAAAATAATTTATTTTTTTCGCTTACCTCAATAAGTACTCTGCCTTATATTTGCACCAATCATTCTGAAAGGAAATCATGAAACGTATTTTTTCATTCTCACTAATTATTCTTTTTATTCTTTCGCTTCATCTAGTAGCTCAAACTGTAAATTTAAAAATCATTCAAAGCACAGATGAGCATGGTGCGATTTTCCCTTACGATTTTACCGATCAAAGAGATATAAACAATTCGCTCGCGCAAGTTTATACTTATATCAAACAAGAGCGTGCTAAACCGGAACAAGAAGTTTTACTGTTGAGCGGAGGAGATATTATTCAAGGAACACCGGCGGTTTATTATTATAACTTCGAAAAACCTAAGGCGGCTCACCTTTATGCAGATGTGATGAACTTTATGAAATACGATGCCGGCGCAGTTGGAAATCACGATATAGAAACCGGGCATGCAGTGTACGATAAGTTTAATAAAGAAATAAAATTTCCGTGGCTTGCCGCAAATGCTATAAACAAGCGTACCGGCAAACCATACTTTAAGCCTTACGCTGTATTCAACAAAAAAGGAATTAAGATTGCTGTGCTTGGCTTGATTACTCCACACATACCTTCATGGCTGCCGGAAAAAATCTGGAGCGGTATTGAATGGGAAGACATGATTAAATCCGCCGAGAAGTGGCTCCAAATAATTAATAAAAAAGAGAAACCCGATTTAATTATCGGCTTGTTCCATAGTGGAGTTGATTACACTTACGGAGATCAAGCAGCTGATGAAGTTAAAAATGAAAATGCTTCCAAGCTGGTTGCTCAGCGCGTTCCCGGTTTCGATATAATTTTTGTAGGACACGACCACAGAGGCTGGAACTTCAAAGAAAAAAACCCGCTCGGGAATGATGTGCAAATACTTGGCGCTACAAGCTCTGCGCGTGATGTTTCCGTTGCTAATTGCACTTTTACTTTTGATAAAGAAAAAAAATTGTGGCAGAAAGAAATTTCAGGAGAGATTGTTGAATCGAAAAACTATAAACCAGACGTTGAGTTTATGGAGAAATTCAAGAATCAATTTGCCGAAGTAAAAAATTATGTTACCCGTTCAATTGGTTCGTTAACCGGAATGCTTTCTTCGCGGGAGTCTATACTTGGTCCGGCTGCGTTTTCAGATTTCGTGAACAATATTCAGCTTGAGCTCACGGGCACGCAAGTTTCTTTTACAGCTCCTCTTTCCCTAAATGCTAAAATTGATAAAGGGGAAGTTACCGTTGGGACTATGTTTAAGTTGTACCGCTATGAAAATCTTCTTTACACTATGCAGTTAAGCGGAAAGGAAATAAAAGATTTTTTAGAATATTCTTATAAACTCTGGTTTAACGAAATGAAAAGCGTGGAGGATCACCTTCTTAGTTTTGAATATGACGAGAATGGAAACATTAAGTATGATAACCGTAACCGCTCTCCGCTGCTGAAAAATCAATATTACAATTTTGATTGCGCCTCTGGCATTAATTATATAGTTGATGTTTCTAAACCGGTTGGAAGCCGAGTTACTATTTCTTCTATGTCAGATGGAAGCGCATTTGACTTAAACAAAAAATACAAGGTTGCGGTTAATTCTTATCGCGGCAACAGCGGCGGCGGACATTTGGTAATTGGTGCCGGAATTCCGAAAGAAGAATTATCTAAGCGGGTTATTACTTCAACGGAAAAAGATTTGCGCTTTTACATTATGAAGTGGATTGAGAAGAATAAAGTTGTTGCTCCTAAAACAAACGGCAACTGGAAAGTTATTCCGGAAGAATGGTGGCAAAGGGGAAAAGAAAAAGATTACAAGATTATGTTTGGTAATTAAGAGCCCATCCCAACCCTTCCCAAAGATGGATGTCGCACAATTAATATTTTGTTAATAAATAGCCCGCGGATGACGCAGATTTAACGGATTTACGCTGATATATTTTTGATTCATTAATTATGCGACAGCCACCAAAGGGAAGGGCTTTTTAAATTCGGTCGGAGAATTAACGATTAAGATTCTTATCGGGTTTGATACCCCTCGAGACTCTCGCCTCGCAAAGACGCGAGTCGAAGCAGGCGGTCTCGCCGAGGCTGATGCAACGTCTCTACTAAAGTGTTTTATTTTTTCTTCGGCATATCGCGTACTATTGCTTTTGTTTTTATCTCGCCCGCATTTTTGAGAACAAGTTTCAATTCGTAAGTATCACCAAGCTTAACA
>DAIEQT010000450.1 GCA_027347545.1 Ignavibacteria bacterium
AAATAGCCCGAAGCCTGATGCGCATAAATTTTTGAGATTCCACTTCCGTAGCCGTCATCATTTCCCAATCCAGGCATAACAGTGAATGAACCGAACGATTCGGAACCCGAAGTGGTTGTAACATCGGCATAGAAAACTGAGTTTGCGCTCTCTGTGGCAATGAAAACCCTTGTTGTTGGAGAGGTAGTAGTGATTGCCGAAATTGCATTTATCCTTCCGCCGTAAACTGTTTCTGTGGTTGGGGCGCTTAGCTGCCCAAACGTAATTGTATTTAGAAACACGATTAACAATAGTATTGTTAATACCGCCCAAATAGTAAAGAGTTTTTTCATCCTAATTCTCCGTTTAATATCCGGCATAAATCTAAAATTAGGATGGGTGGTCTTCAATCACCTAAAAGTGTGATTTGATGAGCATGTATTGTAAATCAAAGTGGGCTATTTCTGGAGGTATTTCAAAACTGCTTCGGTGGAGTTGCGCACTTGCAGTTTTTCGTAAATCTTGCGGAGGTGTGTCCGTACTGTTTCAACGCTAATAAAAAGTTTATCGGCAATTTCCTGATATCGTAATCCTTTCGATAACTGACCGAGTATTTCGAGTTCTCTCTCAGTTAGCTTTTCATCTAATTTAATTCTAGCCGATTTTTCCGAAAAAGATTGAACGACCATTCTAGCAATTTGCATAGACATTGGAGAGCCGCCGTTGTGAACTTCTCTTACAGCTTCAAGAATTTTTGCCGGAGAAGTTCTTTTCAACAAATAGCCCGCAGCACCGGCTTTAAGAGCTTCAAAGACATGCTCGTTGTCATCATACATAGTTAGCATAATGATTTGTGTGTTACTAAGTAGCGGCTTTAATATTCTAACACATTCAATTCCGCTCATATTGGGTAGATTAATATCCATCAAAATAACATCAACATTTTGTGAAGGAATTTTTCTTAGCGCGGTTTCAGCATCGGCAAAAGATGCAACGCATTCAAATCCGGCCGAGCCGGAAATGAGAATATTCAATCCCTCACGGATTTCTTTTTTATCCTCAATTAGAGCTATTCGTATATTTTCGTTTTGACTCATTTGTATTTTTTATTTGTTTCAATTTATTGTTTAGCACACTTTCTGGAATCACACAATCGTGTGATTAATTAAGGGAACCGAAATTTTAACAAATGTTCCTTTAGGAATATTGTTTTTTATCTCGAAATATCCGCCATTATCTTTTATTCGTTTTCTCATGTTGATTAATCCATTTCCAAACTCATCAACCGGATCGCAAATGCCAATACCATCATCTGTAAGTGTAAATTCCAAATTGTTGTCAAAATATCTTGCATCAAATACAACTTCCTTGGCTTTGGAGTGTTTTACAATGTTGTTAGCCGCTTCTTTGATAACAAGAAAAACATTATGCCTCAAATCCGCAGACATAAAAACTTCAGGCAATGTATCCGGAACTCTGAGAGTTAGATGAATATCTGTTAACGAAAAATACTCTTGTACATAGCTGGCTATGTAGCCGCATAATTTATCAATCTTGTCGTTTTTGGGATTTACCGCCCAAACAATTTCATCCATTGTTATTGCAACATCCCGGCTGGCTTCGGTAATTCTGTCCAAATCAACTTCAAGGTTCCGCTGACTGTTTCGAAAATTATTTTTGGCAATCTCGCTCAGCAACCCAATTTTAGTAAGCTCGGCGCCAAGTTCATCGTGCATATCTTTTGATATACGCATTCTTTCCCGTTCTAATGCTGCTTGCGCTTCAATTTTATCAAGTTTAAGTCTAAGCTTACGAACGGAAATATACCGGACTGTACCAGCTACCGCTCCTATAAAAAGAAATGCTAACAAAATCTGAAACCAAATTCTTTGATAAAGAAAAGGCTCGATTGAAAACGTAATTGATGCCGGTAAAATACTTATAGTTCCTTGAGGTGTTTCAGCCTTCACATTAAATGTATATTTGCCGGGTGGAAGATGCGTAAAGTAAGCGGCGCGTCTGGAGCCAACGTTCGTCCACTTATCATCCAAACCAGTAAGTTTATAATAGAATGAAAGATTTTTTCCATGATCAAAAGAAATACCGGAATAATGTATTTCGAGATTTTCCGTTCCAGGTATAAATGACATTGAAGAATCGAGCGGTACAGTGCGGGAATTAATTCTTAGTTCATCTACAAAAACTTTAGGCGCAATTTCTTTGCCGGCGAGGTTTGCAAAACTGATGATTGAAATTCCGGAAGTTGTAACCGCGAGCAGTTGTGATTGCTGCATCAAAACAGTTTGCATTGTTAACGTTTGGCACTCGTCGCTTAACATGCCTTCTGTTTTTGTAAAAAGCTGATAATTCACTTTAGCAATTTTCCCAACGGCAAATTTATTCAGTTGATCTTTCGAAATTACAAAGACTCCTTTCCTTGTTGTGAACCATAATCTTCCATTTCCATCGTCAGCCATATTGAATATTCTGTTTTCATACAATCCGTTATTGATTGTGTAGTTGATAATCTCTTTCCCTCTTATTCGGCTCAAGCCTCCGCCATTGGTTGCAATCCAAGTAATATTGTCATCGTGAATTATTGAGGTAACATTATTGTGTGCTAATCCCTTGGCTTTGTTAATTATAACAGGTTTGTTTTGGGAATTGAGAATGTTAACACCTCCGCCCGTTGTACCAATCCAAAGTTGATTCTGTTTGTCCTTTGTTATGCACGAAACCAGATTTGAAGAGAGCCCTTTTTCTCTATTTATGATCAGGAACTTCTCGTTTTTCATTATCACGATTCCGTTTCCGTTTGTGCCAATAACTGCGGAACCATCATCATTTTTTACAATGCTTCTAATCAAATTTGAGCCTAACTCATTCTTACCGGCAAGTTTTTTGATTTGGAGATTATTCAGCTCCCACAAGCCGGCGGTTCTTGTTCCGATCAATATCTTGTTTGGGTTTAGTTCGCATAATGAAAGAATATCGGAGGCGGGCAAATCAAAAATTTTTACAGCTTTCCTTTTGTTCTGATCATAAAGAACAATCTTCTTCTCGCTGCCAATCCAAACTCGATTTTGCGAATCTTGAAAAACTGCGGATACAATCTTGCCGGGTAATCCGTTTTCCTCAGATATGTTTTGAACTTTGTTAGCGCGTAATCTAAAAATACCGGCTTCTTTTGTGCCGAACCAAATATCATCATTCCAAATCATCATTTCTTGAAGGCGAACTTCCTTGCTGTTTCCAACATTAAAAAACTCAACAAACTCATTCCCGATCAAAGCATAAGCTGCACTTATTGTTGTAATGCAAACTCTTCCGTTTTTATCTTCAGCAATAGAAGTAATAGCTGTTTTCTGAAATTTATATAAGAATTCAGGTAAAATAACTTTGCCATTTTCAATTACTGCCGCACCTTCAGAAAAGAAAATCCAAACACGATTAGCTGAATCCACAAACAAATCATAAACAAACTTGTTTGGCAATCCTAAATATTCATCATAAACAACCAGCCCTTTATTATTTATTTTTACAACTCCTTTGTTATTGG
>DAIEQT010000472.1 GCA_027347545.1 Ignavibacteria bacterium
GTAGTACCGCCTCCAATATCAATAATCATATTGCCAACCGGAGCTTCAACATCAATCCCAATTCCTATTGCAGCAGCCATTGGCTCAGCAATCAAATGGACTTCCTTAGCACCGGCGTGTTCTGCGGCATCACGAACCGCACGCTTTTCTACTTCTGTTACGCCGCTCGGTACAGCAATTACAATTCGTTTACTCTGGAAATTGTTTGGTGTAACCATTTTTATAAACGCTCGAATCATACCCTCTGCAATTTCAAAATCTGCAATTACTCCTTCGCGCATCGGGCGTGTAACACGAATCTCTCTGTGCTCGCGACCTTGCATTTCCTTTGCTTTATTTCCCAGCTCAATAATCTTTTTTGTATTTCTATCAAACGCAACAATCGAAGGTTCGTTTAGTACAATACCCTTTCCCTTGATGTAAATAAGAGTGTTAGCTGTTCCTAAATCTATTGCAACGTCGGTAGAGAAAAAATCTAAAATTCCCATGTAGTTCCTTAGTGCTTAAAATTTCTAATTCCGGTAAATACCATAGCTATATTTTTTTCGTTTGCTGCGTTAATAACTTCTTCATCGCGTACAGAGCCACCCGGCTGGATTACAGCAGTAATACCTTGCTCGGCAATCTGAATCAATCCGTCGGCAAACGGAAAGAATGCATCAGAAGCTGCTACAGCACCATTCAAATCATGACCAAATTGTTTTGCTTTTTCAGATGCAAGCCGCGCGGAATCAACTCGGGACATCTGTCCGGCGCCAACACCAATAGCTTTTTTATTTTTCACATAAACAATCGCATTGGATTTTGTATGCTTGCAAACCGTCCATGCAATTTTCAAATCTTCAAGCTGAGACTGCTCAACTTGCTTTGTTGTAACAACTTTTAACTCAAGCCCAGAAACTTTTGAATTGTCTTTCTCCTGAACTAAAACTCCGCCAGGAACAGATTTGATTTGATAATCTGCTTCTGAAAGTTTCGCTCTCTGTTTTACTATTCTGCGGTTCTTCTTAGTGCCCAAAATTTCCAATGCTCTCTTTGAGTATGATGGTGCTACAACTATTTCCAAGAATATTTCGTTGAGTTTTGCAGCAGTAGCTTCATCAATTTCGTTGTTAAAAGAAACAATACCGCCAAAGGCAGAAACGTTATCGCAGGATAAGGCTTGCTCATAAGCATCAAGTGTATTAGTACCGATAGCAACCCCGCAAGGATTTGTATGTTTAATAATCGCGCAAGCGTTTGGCTCTAAATCATTCACTAACTCTACAGCAGCAACTAAATCAACAATGTTATTATAGCTTAGTTCTTTGCCGTGCAGTATTTCAAAATACTTTTGGAAGTTTCCGAAGAGATAAGCTTTTTGATGTGGATTTTCTCCGTAGCGTAAATCGAAATTGGCTTGCAAGTTCAAGCGGAAATCAAGTTTCGGTTGTTCAAATTCTTTTTCAAGATAGTTTGCAATCAATGTGTCGTAGTAAGAAGTATATGCAAACGCTTCATAAGCAAGTTTTTTCTTCGTTTCTAAACTTACTCCGCCATTTTTCAATTCTTCAAGAAAAGATTTATACTGAGAAGAATCTGTAAGAACACTTACATACTTATAGTTCTTAGCCGAAGCTCGGATTAAACTCGGTCCGCCAATATCAATATTCTCAATTTTTTCTTCTAACGAAATATCTTCTCTATCAACAACTTTCGGGAAAGGATAGAGATTAACACAAATGATATCTATCGGCTCAATTTCGTTTTGTTCAGCTTCACTATGATCTGTAAGATGATTACGGCGCATTAAAATTCCACCAAAAATTTTTGGATGAAGAGTTTTAACTCGTCCACCAAAGATTTCCGGGAATTTTGTAAAATCTTTAATCTCTATACAACTGACAGCATTATCCATCAGTAGTTTGTAGGTATTGCCGGTTGCAATAATTTGATAATTAAGAAGAGTTAATTCGCGGGCAAACTCCACAACGCTAGACTTATCCGATACACTAATTAAAGCGTACTTACTCACACTCCGTCCTTTTTACTCGCTGCTTATTGCAGCTCTAATTTATCTTTATTCTACCTTCAGAAAAATTTTTCACTACTTCCGGCAACAGTTCGTGCTCAATTTTTAATACTCTTGCTGCAATTTCTTTTGCCGATTTTACATCTTCAATGTTCACACTTCTCTGCGCAATAATCTTACCTCTATCATACACTTTATCAACGAAATGAACTGTCGCTCCGGAAATTTTATCTCGAGCATC
>DAIEQT010000479.1 GCA_027347545.1 Ignavibacteria bacterium
ATGAAGAAAGTTGCTGCGGATAAATATGGTTTGCTGGTACAAGCAGAAGATGCAAAGTTTGATGAAGCAGCAATCAAATTATTTTTTGAAGAATTGCACGCAAGCGAGATTGATGCAGTTTATTGGGATAATGAAGAAATAAATCATCAGCATAAAATTTTTACACCAAAGTTTCTTGGTTTCTTATTAGTAGCCGGATTGATTACAAGCGGTGCTACCTATTTTGCTCTCAATAAACTTACATACATGATTCCTTTTACCTGGATGATGGAACAACAGAAACAAAATCCTCAGCAGAAGAGCTTAATATTTTCTGATGGTTTTGGAATGCGCAAGCCGGTTGAAGGAACTATCGCCAGAGGGTTTCTTCCTTACGAGTATAAAGGTCAACCCGATTTAGCAGCCGAGAAATTATTTAATCCGCTTCCAATTTCTAAAAATGTTTTAGCGTTGGGGCAAAAGAAATATGATACATACTGCAGCCCTTGTCATGATTTTCAAGGTACCGGTTTGAGCCGTTTGCGCGGACAGTTTCCAAATCCTCCTAGTTTGCATTCTGAAAAAGTTAGAACTTGGAAGGATGGAAGAATTTACGCCGTTATTATGGACGGACAAAATGTGATGCCATCTTATGCAAATCTTTTAGATAGCGACGAAAGATGGGCTGTTATTCATTATATAAGAGCATTACAAAGATCGCTTAATGCTAAGGAGTCTGATATAAAATGAGTTCCGGTTCAAAAGTAGAATATCAGAAAAAAGAATTACCGGCTAAAGTTCAATCACTTGGATTGCTTCTAACTGTTCTTGGGTTGGTTATAGTTTTAGCCGGCTACTTTGTCAGCCCGGCAAGAATGACATTCAATAACATTATTGGATTAACATTTATTATAAGTATTGCGGTTGGTGCTTTGTTCTTTGTGGCGATTGAATACCTTTCCGGCGCAGTTTGGAGTACACCATTCAGAAGAGTTAGTGAAATTATTTCTTCTTTCGTGGTTCTTGTCCCGCTTATTGTAATTCCATTGTTATTTAACTTACACTCAGTATTTCATTGGACGCATCCGGAGATTGTTAACGCTGATAAAGTTTTAAGCGAGAAGGCTCCTTATCTGAATATTAATTTCTTTGTAATCCGTATTGTTGCTTTCATCGCAATTTGGATGTTGTTTCAATATCTTATCACAAGAAATTCGTTAAGGCAAGATTCCACAAAGGATCAGACCTTGACTACAAAAAATGTAAAGTTATCGGCAGTGTTTATTCCATTCTTCGCATTAACAATAAGCTTTACAGGAATTGATTGGCTGATGAGTTTAGAACCGCATTGGTTCTCTACAATTTTTGGAATCTATTATTTCTCCGGAACTGTATTAGCAGCATTAGCGACTATTACTTATGTAGCTGTAACGTTAAATGAAAATGGTTACTTAGTAAAAGGATTAACAACAGATCACTACTACAGCATGGGTGCTTTGCTTTTTGCGTTTATCAATTTTTGGGCTTACATAGCGTTCAGCCAATTCTTGCTTGTTTGGTATGCAAATCTTCCGGAAGAAACATTTTGGTTCTTACAGAGATGGGAAGGAAGCTGGATTGTTTGGACTGTTGGATTAATGGTCGTTCATTTTCTTGTTCCATATTTTGGCTTACTCTCTCAGCCATCTAAAATGAATCCGGCTAAACTGAAATTTTTTGCGTTATGGATTCTAGCGGCTCATTACTAT
>DAIEQT010000484.1 GCA_027347545.1 Ignavibacteria bacterium
AAAGGCACCAAGTTTCACTAAAAATAATTCACCAAATTCAATTCATGCGTAACTTCAGTTAATTGATCATAAAAATCATAATTATTCTGCGTGCTAAAAATCTTTACCAGCGGTATTGAGTATTGTCGTTACCGAGTAAAATTGCATTATCTGATAAAGCCCGATGCAAATATAATAAAGGATTTAATTATGGGCTTTTAATTAGTGACTGATGTTACGCACTTTCATAATCTTAATCGTAATCTTGCTCGTAATCTGGTTCTAAATCCGATTAAGATTATGATTAAGAGCCTGCCCCGCGTTGCCGGAGGCAAGGCGGGCAAGATTAAGAATAAACTGCGTAAGGTGAGTTAGTGAATTACTCAAATTGGAATTTGCGCCTCTTTTTGATAATTTTTGCCTCGATTTTGTGAACAACTAACAAGGAGAAATACAAATGACAACGATCGTTGATGTTTGGGGACGCGAGATTCTTGACTCGAGAGGAAACCCTACAGTAGAAGCAGAAGTAACTTTAGAATGTGGAATTATCGGTCGTGCAGCTGTGCCAAGCGGCGCATCCACCGGCGAAAATGAAGCTTGCGAACTTCGTGATGGTGATAAATCACGTTACCTTGGAAAAGGTGTTCAAAAAGCAGTTGATAACATTAATGACAAAATTGCGGATGAATTAATTGATTGGGATTCCGCTGATCAAGTTGCTATCGACAATTTTTTATGCGAATTAGATGGAACAAGAACCAAATCTGAACTTGGTGCAAATGCAATTCTTGCCGTTTCTTTAGCTTGCGCAAGAGCTGCGGCAGAAGCTTTCGAACTGCCATTGTACCGTTATGTTGGCGGAACAAACGCGCGTACACTTCCGGTTCCAATGATGAATATTCTTAATGGCGGAAGCCACGCAGACAATAACGTTGATTTCCAGGAGTTCATGGTAATGCCGGCCGGAGCTCCAACATTCAAAGAAGCTTTACGTTACGGCGCGGAAGTTTTTCATTCTTTGAAATCTGTATTGAAGAAAAAAGGATACAACACTGCAGTTGGTGATGAAGGCGGATTCGCTCCAAACTTAAAATCGAATGAAGAAGCTATCACTGTAATTCTTGAAGCTATTGAAAAAGCTGGCTACAAAGCCGGTCAAGATATTTTCATAGCTCTCGATCCTGCTGCAAGCGAAATGTGGGATAACGATAAGAAGGCATATCATTTCTTCAAGTCTGATAAATCTTATATGGCTCCGGAAAAGATGGTTGATTACTGGACAAGCTGGGTAAATCAATATCCAATTATTTCTATTGAAGATGGTATGGCAGAATTTGATTGGGCTGGCTGGAAAATGTTAACAGATAAAGTCGGTAATAAGATTCAGTTAGTTGGCGATGATTTATTTGTAACCAACACAGAATTTTTAGCAAAAGGTATCGAAACAAAAACAGCTAATTCAATCCTTATTAAAGTTAACCAGATTGGTACTTTAACGGAATCATTGAATGCAATTGAAATGGCTAAACGTGCAAGCTATACTTCAATCATGTCTCATAGAAGCGGCGAAACCGAAGACACAACAATTGCAGATTTAGCAGTTGCTACAAACTGCGGACAAATTAAAACCGGTTCCGCAAGCAGAACAGATAGGATTGCCAAGTACAATCAACTTCTTAGAATTGAAGAAGAGCTTGATACACAAGCAATCTTTCCTGGACTGGCAGCAATTAATTACAAAGGATAAATCAATAAACATTAAGCCCCCGGTTCGGGGGTTTTTTGTCTCTATACTTACTAACTGAGGATGTTATGGCACAAACAATTCAGTCAATTAATTCAATGATTAAGAAAAACAAAATTGAATTTATCGATTTGAAGGCTATCGACCTTTCCGGACGGCTTCATCATATCACTCTTCCTGTTCATGACATGGTAATGGAGAAAATGATTAAAGAAGGAGTTGGATTTGACGGCTTTAGCTATGGTTTGAGAAAAGTTGAAAACAGCGATATGATTTTAATTCCCGATTTGAACACGGCAGTAATTGATCTTTTCCGCGACGCACCAACATTAAGTATGTACGCAAACATAATCCTAACCGATGATGCGCGCTCTCGTTTTGATCACGATGGAAGATATTTGACTACAAAAGTTGAACAGCTTCTCAAGAAAGAAACCGGCTGTGATAAATCCTGGTGGGGACCGGAATTTGAGTTTTATATTTTTTCGAATGTGGAATATGATACACGCACGGCAACTTCATTTTACAAAATTGAGCACGCCGAAGAGTTTTACAAGAAAGCATATCATGCCGCAAATCCGTTTGATATTTACGACGACTTTAGAGATGAAGCTTGTAAAATGCTGGCTAAGTTTGGAATCAAAATTAAATATCATCATCACGAAGTAGGCGAGCGGGGACAGCAAGAAATTGAAACTTACTTTTCTGATCTGCTCGATACCGCAGATAACATCATCACGGCTAAATATGTTTTGATGAATTTCGCCAGGCAAAAGAACTTGTTTATTACCTTCATGCCTAAACCAATGTACCAGCAAGCCGGAAATGGATTGCACCTTCACATGTTTCTTACTAAAAAAGGGAAAAACGCTTTCTACAAAAAGGGTGAATATGGGAACATGAATGAACTTGGCAGATATTTTATTGGAGGAATGTTGAAACACGCGCCGGCATTATCAGCATTTACAAATCCATCAACAAATTCCTATAAACGTTTGGTGCCGGGGTTCGAAGCGCCGGTTGCTCTTACTTATGGAATGGGAAACCGCGCCAGCGCAATCAGAATTCCAAAGTATGTTAAGAATCCGGATGAAACACGTTTTGAATACAGACCACCGGACGCAACTATCAATCCTTACTTATGCATGAGTGCAATGATGCTTGCTGGTATTGACGGTGTAGTAAATAAAATTGATCCGCGTAAAGAAGGATACGGTCCGTACGATAAAAATTTTTTAGAGGATGATACCAGCAATATAAAATTGCTTCCTAGAAATTTAGAAGATGCATTGGATGAATTAAAAGCCGATAACGATTTCTTGAAACGCGGTAATATTTTTAGCGACGAATTGCTCGATCAATGGGTAAAGTTGAAAGGTGAAGAGATTAATTCTATCAATACAATGCCTCATCCTTTCGAATTCAAAATGTACTTTAACTTATAATTGAACGAAGAACGTACCCGCTTAGACTTGCAGAACGCAAGTGAAGCGAGGCGAGGAACGAAGAGTGTAGAATTAACTCTTCGTTCTGCACTCTTAACTCTACACTACAAAAATGCTTGGTGAATTAGCAGCTCTTATAACAGCAATACTTTGGTCAATGACTTCGATAGCTTTTTCGGAAGCATCGAACCGTGTTGGACCAATGTATGTTAACGTAACACGAATGATCTTTGCTCTGTTCTATCTTTCCGTAACAATTGTAGTTATGGGCTTTCCGGTTAATTTATCTTTTGGGCAAATTACCAATCTAGTCGTTAGCGGCTTTATTGGTTTAATCTTTGGGGATACATTCTTATTCAAAGCCTACCGTTTAATTGGTGCAAGATTAAGTATGCTTGTTATGTCTTCTGCACCGGCAATCGCTGCAGTCCTCGCCTACTTTTTTCTCGATGAAAATCTGTCAATAATCGGAATTCTCGGAATAGTAATCACAATCGCCGGAATTGCGTTGGTTGTTCTTCAACGGGAAGAAAAACCAACATCAAAATACAAAGTTGACTACACCGGAGTTTTCTATGCGTTTCTGGGGGCAGTTGGTCAAGCCGTAGGTTTAATCTTTGCTAAGTTTGCTTTTAATCAAGGAGAGATAAACGGATTCGTTGCAACATTTGTACGTGTGTTTTCTGCATTGATAGTTCTTTATCCTATCGTTAATCTTACAAAACATTACGTAACGCCAATAAAAGTTTTCCGGGAAAATAAAAAAGGTTTAGTGTTCACAATTATCGGCTCATTTATCGGTCCATATCTAGGTATAACTTTCAGCTTGATTTCAATCTCACATACTAAAGTAGGAATTGCATCTACAATAATGGCAACAGTTCCAATTTTAATGCTGCCACTGGTTCGTTATTACTACAAAGAGAAACTTACTTGGATTTCTATTTTGGGCGCATTTATAGCTGTGGGTGGAATAGGAGTGTTATTCTTGGCGTAAACAGTGTTTATGGTTTTGTCACACATTCTTTTGTAAATCTTCTGATCATATCTGAATGCTTTGGAAATTTATCGCACAAATCTTTTTGCTCTGCTAATTCAAAATCCGCAAAATTGAAACCGGGAGAAACTGTACAGCCTACTAATGCATAAGAATCTTTAACTTCAACTTCCGCTGCAAACCAATTTCCGTGTGGAATGACTGCTTGCGGGGTTTCGCCAGCCAAAACATCATTCCCAATTTTGATTCTGGAATAATTCCCGGTGGCATCAATCCGATGAAGCATTAAAGCCGTGCCGGAATAGAAATGCCAAATCTCATCGGATTGAATTCTGTGGAAATGAGATTTATCGTTACCAGCCAACATAAAATATATAGAGGTACAAAAATTTCTGTCGCCGGAAAACCTTTTCGGAAGTACCGCCATTTCTATTTTATCTTCTGCTCTGTAAACCTCCTTAAAGTAACCGCCTTCAGGATGAGGTTGTAAGCCAAGTTTCTCAGCAATAGTTTTTGCTTTCGCTATCATTTAGTTTTTCCTTTTCTGCCAAATAGAAATAAAAGTGGTTTATATAAACGGTTTGCCCAATCAACTTCGCTGTGTTTCGCGTCTTTTTCAAAATGGCAATAAACCGAATTCTCTTTATCAACGCCTATTCGTCTCATCAATGCGCACATACGTTTATTATCACGTATTAACTCCTTTTCAGCTGTACCGCAATCAATATAAATTTTTTGATTTTTTCGTTTAATAATTGTCTCTTGTACAAAATTAAAAATCATTTTATCATTCACCCAAAAGGAATTTGAAAGACAAGCCGCTTTTCCAAAAACGTTAGGGAGTATCCATGCATTCTGAAATGAAATAAGT
>DAIEQT010000485.1 GCA_027347545.1 Ignavibacteria bacterium
AATATTTTCTTTGGGAATTGTAATCTGAGCTGCGTCTTTTGCCAAAATTATGAAATAAGCCAGAACTGGAAAATTGAAAAACAGAATACTGTTTCCATAGAACGGCTTGCAGAAATTATGATTGATTTACAAAACCGGGGCTGCCATAGTATTGGTTTAGTTTCCCCAACTCATTTCTCTGCTCAAATTCTAGAAGCAATTTTTCTTGCAGCAAAGAATGGATTACATCTGCCTATCATTTATAATTCTAACGGTTATGATTCTGTAGAAACGCTAAAGCTTTTTGAATACGTGATTGATATTTACTTGCCCGACTTTAAGTATGGTAATGATGAATATGCAAAAAGATTTTCAAACGCTGAGAACTATTTTGAAACAGCGAAGAATGCACTGACAGAAATGTATAGGCAAGTTGGTGATAAGCTGATTTACGAAAATGATGTAGCTGTTCGTGGAATAATAATCCGTCATCTCGTGCTACCGAATGATTTAGCCGAATCGGAAAAAGTGTTTGAGTATATCGCTAAAGAGCTAAGTCCCGATGTTCACATTTCTTTGATGTCTCAGTATTTCCCAACTAATAAAACTAATCAACATATTTTGCTTAATAGAAAGATCAGAAACTCTGAATACGAAAAGGTAATCTCACTTCTTGAAAAATATAAACTCACTAATGGCTGGATTCAAGAGTTAGAGAGTTCTGATTTTTACATTCCGCACTTTAATGAGGACCGAACAAATCCATTCGAAGATTAGAAAAAGAATCTAAAACCAGCCCGCAACATTACACCGCTCATATCAAATAAGCGTTCAAAAGTTTTACGTCGCCCGGTAGATGAATCTTTAACTTCAAACTCCCAGCTTGGTTCTGAATGGTGATAAGTCAGTTCTACAAACGCATCTGATCTATCTCCAAGTTCGTAGAGAATTCCACTTCCAACTCGCCAAGCAAAATCTACAGCACCTTGAAATTCATCGTTATCCGGATTTTCGTAACTGCGGTAAAATATTAGCAAAACATTTAATCCGGCAGATCCGGTTACAAATGCTCTTGCTCTATGACCAATAGACCAATTACCCGTTACCGAGCCCATTAATGGAACAGAATGTAGATTTGTCTTAGCGCGCAATTCGTTTAATTGGCTGTGGATGTTTCCGTAAAAATCGTTGTACTCTTTAACAAGTCTCGCATCAACATAATTTCTATGAAACCAATCCGCACTCCACCCAACCATAAAATTATCATCAATGTACCAGCCGCCTTCGTAGCCAATAACAAAACCGGCATCTGAAGCGGAGGGATTATACATTCCAAACTTTACAGAGCCGAAATTATCTTGCGCGAACATAGTGCCCGAAACAGCAAGAAATAACATTATGAATAGCTTTTTCATTTATTATCCAATTTGTTTTCTACCTTAGTACAAGCTAAATGCCACAAAAAATCTTTAATCTACTCTCATTTTGATGCTTGAAAAATAATTTTGTTCTAAAGAATGAACAAGGCAAAAATTTTATTGGACACAAACAAAAAACCCCGGGGTTTTACGCCGGGGCCTTTGCTTTATCTAACTACTAAGTACTCAATACTAATTACTAGAAACCTCTGAAATATTAAGACTAAGTCATGGTGAGCTTGTCGAACCATGACGTTACAAGCTAAATTATCACACTTCGACAAGCTCAGTGTGACAAAGAACCAATAATTCAGATGTTTCTACTACATACTCGCGTTTTACTTCATCAACAACATTTTCTTTGCGATGTTTACATTCGTACCGGTTAGACGGTAAATGTACATTCCGCTCGCATAACGGCTGGCATCAAAAGTAATTTTATGATGACCGGCATTCATTTCCTTGTTCAACAGAACTGCAACTTCTTGTCCAAGTACGTTGTAAACTTTCAAAGAGTATCTTCCCGGTTTAACTAACGCAATATCAATTGCTGTTGTTGGATTAAACGGATTAGGATAGTTCTGCGACATTTTATATTCACTTGGAACTACGTCATCTCCTTCTACTCCGGTAACATTGAATGAAATTTTATAAATCTTTCCTTCACGTGTTCCGGCTAGTACATCACTTTGGTTTGGACTAACAACAAGACTGCTTACACCAAAGCCGCCCATTCCAATTGCAGTCCAAGAAATACCATTATCAATTGAAGTGAATACACCGCTCGTCCAAGAGCTAACGTAAATTCTTCCACTCTTATCAACATTAATTGAATAAATATAAGGCTGAATGAGAGAGGTTTTTTCCCAGTTAGCGCCGTTATCAACAGAACGATAAACACCGCCGCCATATGTTGAGGCTATGATAGCACTAGAATTTGATGCGAGTGCCCAAACAATGTTGTTACCTAGATTATATTGATACCACTTGTTTTCACCCTTGAATAGTTTGAATAAGCCGCCGCCGGCAGTTCCAGCAAATACATCTCCTTCTTTACTTACAGCTATTGCTTGAACAGCTAAATAATTTTCCATTCCGGTTTTTATTTGTTCCCAGTTAGCGCCGTTATCAACAGAAACATAAACACCGGTTCCCCATGTTCCGGCGTAAAGAGCTGTTCCGGAAGAAGCCAATGCGCGTACATCAACATCTTTAAGACCAACTTGAGTCCAAGTAGAACCGCTAAACTTATAAACACCTTTTTCTGTAGAGGCAAACAAAATATTATTGTGGAATACGAGCGACCAAATCCAGCCAACATTCATTTCGCTGTTAATTTGTGCCCAGTTCTTTCCGCCATCAACAGATTTATAAATTTTTCCGCCCATTGTTCCGGCGTATGTGTTGCCGTTATTATCGAACGAAAGTGAATATACAATTTCTCCAATTGCAAACGAACCAACTTGTTGCCATGTTCCTCCGGTTGTACCACCACCAGGATTTCCGCCGCCAGGAGTTTGATTTGTGCCATTAACATTAACAGTTAATACTGCGCTATTATTGTTTGCGTTTGGATCGGTTGTTAATCCGCCGGTTACAGAAGCAATATTTGTTACTTTTTTATCAGCTGGAATGTTACCAAAGAAAAGCGCGTTATTAAACTGCCCTTTACCGGTAAGCGATTTACAAATCATCTGTCCGTTTTGAACACCACTTTCAAAGTTAACATCGGCAAGAGGTGCAAGTATAGAACCGCGGACATCTATATTTTTTATTTTGATAGTTATTGCTTGATAGAAATTATAAAGTACATTGTTAATTGCTGTACCATAAATTTCTAAACCGCCGCTCCAAGAAACATTAGTTCCATCAATGTTTACAAGTACGGCAGAGCCGTTTGGAACATCAATAGTAAAACTGTTTGCAATGGATAGATCACTTCCATTTACCTTGAAAACATTTAAGTAAGGATCAGTTCCTGTCAATGTCAATCCGCTAAATTGGAATGATGTTGTTCCGGTAACACCATAACCGCTAAGAGTTAACGAAAGATTTTCCAAATATGTTTTTGCAGCAGCGAAATTAATTGGGGTATCTTTTCTTAAACTTCCGTCTATAGAAGTTTGATTGATCGGAAGGTTTGTAGCGTTACCATAAGCTACATCGCCATTGTAAACTCTTCCGCTCGTGTAAGTTAAATTCCTTCCAACAATCAAAACATCGCCGCTATTCGGGGCAAGCTTATCGCCCACACTATAATTAGCTAATGTTGCATCTCTGCCTACAGCAACTCTTCCTTCTGTATCAGATGAAGGCTGGGTTAAGTCTTGAATCACAAATAAATTATATTCTTTCGCAACTCCAAGATCGAAAGTAGAATTATTGATCTGATCGCAATCTGTTTTTACTGTAATAGTTAATGTTGCAAAAGCACTGTTAGCAAGATTACCAACGCTCCAAATTCCGGTTGATTGATTATATGTACCTTGAGAAGCGCT
>DAIEQT010000007.1 GCA_027347545.1 Ignavibacteria bacterium
CCAAAGAACGCCGCTGTTAATCCGGTGTATAAGCCGAATAATAAAGCCTTCGACATTGGAATTCGCTCTGTAGATTTTGTTGCTTTCTGATCAAGCAATAACGAAAAAAACGCAGCGACCGGAAGTATAAGACAACATGAAAAACTTTTTATTAAAGGTACTACTTGCAGAACTCCAGCGGCAAAACCGCATACAACCGGCGAAATATATTTTTTCAATTTTTCTTCGAGCTTAATTCTTGAATTAGTTTTTTCAATGCGGAGTAAAAATATAAAAATCCAACTGAACCTAAAAGAAAGCCGGTCAGCAGAGCCAAAGTTTTTGAGTAATCGTAAAAACCGAGCGAGTAGAGAGTTACATCTGCAATCATTGGTATTACGGCAATAACCAAGATTTTTAGCTTAGGTTCTTTTTTGATAACGTAAAACAGACTAACAATACTTACTAGATAGAAACCCAAATATATTCCGGCGCATCTTGAGCAGACCAGCGAGTGATAAACTGATTCGCCGAGAAGTTTTTGCGGCTGCTGATGGCAGACCAACGAATATGATTTTTGTAAAAATGGAATTGCTACGGCGGTATTTGGAAAAACCGGAATAAACCATTCAATGAAAATTCCGAACAGCCAGAGTGTGAGAAGAAGTACAATTAAGAGCCTTAGAAAAAAGTGCATCTTATTCTTGCTGCATTTGATAAATAAAAATTGCAGAACTTGTCAAAACGTACAGTTTCGATTTGAAAACGCACGCGTCAACAATTTCTTCCGCTAAGTTAAGTTTGGTTGTTTTTAATGGAGAAGTAAAATTATTCATGCTTTCGGAAATCACAACGCTTTTGTCATCAACTAGAACAATCCAGCTAAAAAGCGAATTGATGTTTTTGGCAGAAATCGGAAGGCTAAGTTTTTTCCTCCCATTTCCAAATTGATCAAAAACGAAAAGATAATTTTCTTCGATGGCTAATAAATTGAAATTATTATCTAGACAAAACTTAACCGGATTTGTCAAGCGGAACTCGCCGGCTTCAATTCCGCCAAACTCCGAAATAAATTCGCCACGGAGGTTAAATTTCAGAATCCGCTGATTATCGGAATCGAGCACATAGAAATCGCCTTGGTTGGATGTAGCCACAGAAGTTGGGTATCTGAACGAATAGCGCTCATCGCCAGATTTTTGAGTTGAAAACTGGGATAGGAAATTCAAATCCTTATCAAAAAATTGAATCCGGTTATTGTTCTTATCTGCTACATAAACATTGAGAACATTGGAAAAAACGTCTATAGGGCAATCAAATGAGCCATTATCCCAGCCGAAGCCGCCAACAGTTTTAATAACGTTTCCAAGTGTATCAAGCTTGGTGATTTCGTTCTTTAGGTCGTCGCTTACAAAGATTATTCCGTATGGGTTTATAGAAAAACTCTTGGCTGAATTGAAACTGCCTATTTCACCAGCAGGTATCAAGTTTTGCCCATAATTTGCGATGGTAAGTATGAGTAAAAATAACATGTAAACTTTGTTCTTCATCTCACTCCTTGCGGCGATTTATCTTAAATCACAATAAAAACATAGGCACAGTTTCTGAAAGAAAACTCTTAATAAAAATAATGAAATTTCTTAAATTTGCTTCGAAGTCGAACTCCCTAACAGACAATTGAGGAAACAATGAAAAAAATCCTATTTGCCTTCCTATTTCTTGTGCTTATTATTTCCTCTTGTAAACTAAAGGAAGACACAACCGGAACTACAGATCCTACAGGAACTACCTCAACAACCATAAAAGTTTTAACACCAAACGGAAACGAAGTTTTGCCGGAAGGCTCGTCTTACCAAATTACATGGAGCGGCACCGGAACAACTCTCGTGAAAATTCAATACAGCGTTGATAACGGCACATCATGGTCTTTGGTAGTTGACAGTTTAACAAACACCGGAGTTTATAGCTGGTTCCCGGTTCCAAATACAATCTCCAATCAATGCCGGCTTCAAGTAACAAGTGTTGATGGAAAGAGCACTGACGCAAGCGATAATGTTTTTTCTATTATCAGAAACAGCAACCAAAGTTTGAAAATAGTTGCGCCAAAAGATAAAGAAGAGTGGGAAGGCGGAAGCGCTAAACAGATTAAGTGGTTTAGCTCCGGAATTGATTCTGTAAAAATTGAGTACACAACCAACAACGGCACCAAATGGAATTTAGTTGCTGTTGATAAAAAGAATACGGGCATTTTTTATTGGGAGCCTGTGCCTAATACCCCTTCTACTTTAGCAAGAGTTAGAATAATGGATGCAAAAGATGGCGAGCCGTCTTCCGAGAGCGATGTCTTTAACATTCTGCCGGAACCCAAAATTAAAGTGATAGCCCCTAACGGGGGAGAAAGAATTCTTTCTTCTACTAGCAGAAAAATTGAATGGGTAACTGAAAATATTGAAAATGTTAAACTTGCTTATACCACCAATAATGGCTTTGAGTGGGTTGTTATTAAAGATGCTGTCCCTTCTACCGGATTTTATATTTGGGATCCGGTTCCAACAGCAAATTCTCAGTTATGCAAGATTCGTGTTTACGATGCTAAAGATAATGAGCCTTCGGATGTTTCCGACAGTACTTTTACGATCACTAACCAAATAACACAAACGCTTGAAGTAACGACACCAAACGGAAATGAAAGGTGGCAAGCCGGAACAAACCAACAGATCACCTGGAAATCAAGCGGTGTTGCAAAAGTTAAAATCGAAATTACATCTAACAATGGTTTAACCTGGAACACAATTGTTGATCAGCTTGCAAATACCGGCGCTTACGAATGGAATGTTCCAAACTCAATTTCTACTCAGTGCTTAATTAAGATTAGCGATGCAAATGATAGCGATCCGGTTGATCAAAGCAACGGCTTGTTTAGAATAGTTCCAAAACCGGAATTAAGAATTACCAAGCCAAATGGCGGTGAAACATGGACTGCCGGTATAATCGATACTATTAGATGGAATTCTGTTGGTGTGGAAAATATAACGATTGAGTTCACGCCAAATAATGGTACCAACTGGTTCACGAT
>DAIEQT010000036.1 GCA_027347545.1 Ignavibacteria bacterium
AATGTAGTGATACCCGGCAAACAACTCATCTCCACCTTCTCCGCTAAAGACCTCTTCTACAAATTCCGAAGCCAATTGCGCAACAAGGTAATTCATTATACTTGAGCGAACCAATAAAGCATCAAAGGATTCTAGGTGATAAATAACGTAAGGGAGAACTTTAATTATATCTTCAAATGAGATAAGTCTTTCGTGATGGGTTGAACGAATATGTTCAGCAACAATTTTAGCGTATTTAAGATCTTCTGCTTCCGGAAAGCCAATTGCGAATGTATGAAGTACATCAACATGAGGACGAAGCAAAGCGGAAATCACACTCGAATCTAATCCACCGGATAGCCACGCCCCAACCGGATGGCTGTTTAATCTTCTTGTAACAGCTTTCGATAGAGTTTCTTTCAATAATACACTTACGTCTTTCTGATTGCTTAATAGCGAACTTGCTTTTTGCAGTTCGTAATATTTTCTTAGTTCAAAATTATCAAGAATATATCCCGGTTCAAGTTCATGAATTGGAGACTTGAATTCCAGCAGAGCTTTAACTTCCGAGGCAAACGCAATTTTTTTATCCGCCAGTATCGCATAATAAAGCGGCTCTACCCCATATCTATCTCTTTTAAGAATAATATTTTTGTCTGCAATCTCTACCGATGTAGCATCTTCACGATTTGATAATGCAAAAATGTTTGTATTCTTTACGTCGCTGCTAAATGAATCAAGATTATTCGATGCAACTCCAATAGTTATTCCATCTTTTAACAGAATTATATTATGTTTATTTCCTCTATGCGCAATTTTTGAAAGCATATCGTGAGCAACTTTACTCTGATGATTTCCATGAATTCCGATTATACCAGCCATATTAAGCCTCCTCTGTTTTAATTAGTTCTGTTCGTTGTTTTTCTGTTAGTATTTTTCCATTTGTCGGATCTACTGCGTACCAAGCGCCGTTTATTAATTGTGTTGAAATACTGCCACAGAGATGAGGATTTCCTTTAAAGTGTGGTGTATCTAACAGACCGGATTTAATCGCATTAGCAATTGTTTGCGGGTCTGTAAGAGGATCGGCAAGTGATTTCTGCGCAGAATTTTGTATTGCATCTAATAATGTATGAGCCTCATAGATTAGCTCAATTTTTCTTTTCTGCACTTCCCCATCAGCAGCAAGATTTGGTAATCCATGCAAACTATTATGCAGCACTCCATGAATTATTTTACAACTCTCAATCAGTTCTTCAGGTAAAATGGCATGATTCCCTTCGCTAAAACCAACCACATGTAAAATGTGAGGATTCAATGCAAGTGAAATAACTGCCGAAGCCGATAACTGACCTTTTGCCATTAATGGATCGGCAGAAAAATGCGCAATACCGGCTCTAACCTCGGTAAAGGATTCAAAGCTCGAATCATGAAGCGATTGGATGAGTTCTTTTTTGGCAAGCATTTTTGCTAAATCCATCTTTGGAGATGTACCGGGTGGTGTGTTAAACATATATTGCGCTACATAATTTTTCACACCAACACTTTTTGCATTCATCGCCGCCAAATAAGCCATAGTAACTGCAAGAGAATCATGAGCATCGCGAAGACTCCATTGATGTGATTCATTAACTTCTACCGGAATTCCCTTTTCTGCATACCATTGCATTACATTTTTATTTTCCGAAATAGCTTCTTTGAGTGCTCTTTTTGATCTGCCATCCAGCACGCTGTACCAGGTAAGCGGAATTGCAGCCCAAGCGTTGTTAATTGTTTCAACACTCATTTCAGCCCACCTTTGTAATTCATTTGTTCCGCTATAACAACGCATTAGTGGATAATTTCCACAACGAGAAGCTTGATAAATTTCGGCAAGTTCATTTTTACTTCTTATAGGAACGCCACCCGCTCCATCTAGTGAAGGAATCATATTCTCTGGGTAAAAAAAGTGCTCTTGTGCATTCTGGTCTGTTCCGAGAGAAATCACATCAAGAATTTCTGCTTCAGCTATTTTTTTTACTCCAAGAATTGTTTCACTTACGGTCGGCCTTCCAAAATGATGACGCAGTATTGGGTATGGATATTTAGCTTTTATACGCTCGATAAGTGTTTGAGGAAATAGTGCTTGCAAATTTTCAGAATAGCTTCCACGCAAATATTTTTTTATTTCACCTTGGGAATCCTCACCGGTAAAAACTTTTTTGAAGAAGGAATACTCTTTGGCAACTGCTGCAACAGGTGAAGTCCCACCAAAAATAAACTCTGCTTTACCTAAATCGTTTTCCTCTATTAGATTAGTTAGTTGATCAAAGAGGTTCTTAGCATTTTCGGGAGTTAGCCTATAACTCAACGCTACTATACCGGGACTATTAATTATGATTTCGTCAATAAGTCTGCTAAGTGGAACTGCCGGACCTAAAAACACAATTTCATAACCCTCTGCTTCTGCTAACTTTAGAAAATGATACAACCCGCCCACATGTACACAGTTACCAATTGATGCGCCTAATATTTTTTTCGTTTTCAATTTTTTCTCCACTTGAGTTACAATTTTTCTCCTATTGCAAGTAGTCTTAATTCTCTAAGGGACATTTCGGCTATTTGCAGTTTTTCAACAGTTCTGCCAATTGACCAATAATCGGTGTTATTAATAGTTGAAGCAATTTCAATGATAGAATTTATTGTAGGTGTTGGAATGCCGAACTTATTACCAATAGATGCCATTGGTACTAAGCTGCTGGGAACATCTTCACTTATATAGCGGATAGAAAGCCTGTTCGGCGCCATAATTCCGCGATAGCCGGGATTAGCTCTCATAGATTCGCGTAAATCATTTCCCTGCGCACCATAAGCTAAATACAACCACTCTTTTGCGCTCATGGCTCTAATTCCCAGCGATTCCGCAACCCTAATTCTTTCTAAATCTACCTTTTCAAGTACACGGGCAACCGATTCTGTTACACCTTCTAAATAGAATTGAAACTCTGCGTCATCTTCAATCCATCCAGAATTAAGCACGCAAATTGCGGGATGGAAGACTGCCCCGATATTATCAAAGCTAGTTTTGAAAATATTGTCTCCGGCAACAAATTGAGGATATGCTATCCTAAGCCGCCCCAATACTTTCGGAATTAAATAAGCCCTTATAGATGCAACCGGTATAGAGTTTTTTATTCTGTAGATATGTGCTTGTGCGGGTCCATTAACCCTAGAAGCATAAATAAATGTTTGTGCTTCGGCAATAATTACATCGGAAGTGTTTCCCATTTTCTTAACCACTTGCTTAAATTCCAATGCGCCAAGCGTCCTACCGGGATTAAGAATTACAATTTGACCATCACGTAAATATGGTGCACATTGTTCGGCAATGAATTCATGAGCAGTTGCAGGAACGACAACCATGATAATTTCCGCATCCTCAATTACCTCTTTCATGTTCGTTGAAGCAACGTCTATCTTAGCAAATCCTTCTATCTCACCTTCGAGTGTAATGCCTCTCATGGATTTTACGCCCCAAAGTCTTTCTTCGGAACGATTGTAGAGTTTGACTTCAAATCCCATTAATGCCAGATGTCCAGCCATAGCTAAACCGCCATGCCCAGCACCAAGTACGGCAAATTTTGGCTTATTGGTTTTAGTAGCAGTCATAATATCCTCCTTGGAAAAAATATTCTCCACTGAACAAATTAAAAGCCTTTAAGCTGCTTGTTTAAAAGCCTGTGCTTCTGATTCACTGAAAACTGTCTGTTTCAAGTATATTACTTGTAATGGACTGTGCTGAGAAATTAATCCATTAAAGCTTCTGGTTAATAACTAGTAAAGGAATTAAGAAATTGTCGGAGGAGCTTTATTAGAGAGTGTAAATAATATTGAGGACTTGTAATTTATGATGAGTGGAAATTCATAAACATCATTTCCATCCAATTTGCCGTGTGAAAAACTGTCTTGAAACAATAAAGGAAAAAGCTTACCGAGCTCAATTTTCTTTACTAACGGTAAATGCCTTCTGGGAAGGATAAATGAATTTTGACTCTTTGAAAAATTTGTTTCCGATATCTGCGGGAAAGTATTAAACGAAATTTTTAGAAAAATTGGTGGTGTGTGAATTAGCCTGCTATATACGTGCGTTATATAGATTATGGCTAAAAAGACAATTAATATTTTTTTGAATTTGTTCATTACTATTAAAAATATATGGCTTTTGAAAAGGAACCGCAAGGTGAAATAAAAGTCACATTTTAAGTTCATTTATGCTTATAGAATTCCTAAGCGATCAGATTATTTTCATTTACAATAAAAACTGAGCAACCTGACTCTTTTGCAGTATGAAAAATATTAGCTTCTCTCAAATCAGTAAATTCACACTAGCCAACCCAAATGACGAGCCGCTCGACAATCAAGTCGAAAGTTTAACAAATCCTTTTTTGCTGAATCGTTTTTTCACCTTAAACACAACTAATTTGATGGCACAGATATTAGTTAATTACTAACGGAATCAATAACTCAATAATCAAAGAGGAAAAAATGAAAAAGTTAGTAACACTTATTATGCTTCTCGGGGTTTTTGCAATGTACGCAGAAATTTCCGCACAGACCACAACAACACCGCCAACTCAGCATGGAAAAAACTTTGTTGATAAAAATGGCGATGGCTACAACGATAACGCACCAGACCATGATGGTGACGGGATTCCAAATGGTGTTGATCCGGATTATACCGGCGCTAAAGTTCAAAAGAATAAGTTTGTTGATTTGAACGGCGACGGTATTAATGACAATGCCGGCAAAGGAAAGAAAGGCGGCAAAACTGGTAAAGGTGGTTTAGGTGCAGCCGGTAAGGGAATGAAAAACGGCACACAAAACTGTACTACAACTGGAACGCAAACCGGAACACAAAGCGGTAGCGGAAACGGTTATAGAGGCGGCAGAAAGTAAGTTAAATAGTTTTCTTAACGGGACTCTCTGGAGTCCCATTTTTTTGGTGCAAAAATGAAAATCGCTAGTAAAATATTTATTGCAATATTCTTTTCAACTTTGGTTTCTTCTACAATTCTTGGGCAATGGAGTTTTGGTTTATCAACCGAACAAGAGTATAACGACAATCCATTCCGTTCTAAACTAGCCGAGAAAGCTCTTGTTTCTTCTTTTAGCGGAAACGCCGGATATGACTTTGACTTTCTCAAAGTAGGATATGCTGGAAGTTTAATTTCGTTTGATGTTTTACCGGAAAGAAATTTCTACTTGCATCAAGCAGCGGCCTGGATGGAATTTGAATCATCATCACTTGGCGTCTCATTCGAACAAAGATTAAACAAAGATATCTACACATATTTCGATTACGATAATTTTTCTCTCTACTACAATCAGCAGTCTGAGCTTGAAAATTTTCACATCACTCTTGCACCATATACCAGCTTCACCCAATACAAGAACATTCCAATTCTTGATAATTTACAAACTAGTTTAAGCGCAACAGTAAACAGAGGCTTTGAAACCGGAACTACAGTAATTTTAGGCGGTGCGCTTAATTACAAGAAATACACTTCCCCAATTCAAAGCGGAACATATTCTTATTTTGATGAAACAAACACACTGGTTACAGAATCTTATAAAGACAAAAATGTTTCCTCAGTTACGCAAGTACTAACCTTTGCGCGTGTTGCGCAATCAATAACAGAAACAACCGGGCTTGCAACTCAGTTTACTAATAGAAGCATCTTAAGCGGTTTTGGTGCTTTTGTAAAAGACTTGAACGTTGTTTACGGCGATGAATCAGAAATGTTTGATGATCCGGTGAACTATGAAGGAAATAATTTCTCTATTGAGCTAACACAAATTCTATTTGAAGATTTTCAGATTAAAGCTGGTTACTATTTGAATAAGAAGAACTATCCTTCTCAGGGTATTTACGACGAACTGCTTGCTTACAATACAGGCTTAATGAGAAGTGATACCCAAAATATTTTCAGCTTATCGGTAAAGAAAAATATCTCTCTGGATTCCGCAAGCGGACTAAATCTATCCGTCGGTTTGAACTATCAGATGATTAACAATAAATCCAACAGCTATTTGTTTGATTATAAAAGCAATTCAATCAATCTAAATCTTGGCTTCGAGCTTTAGGAATAATACCGAAGAATTATCACTTGTCGCTGCAACAGCAAAAATACTTTGAACTCATTTAAAGAGCTTTGCATCTTATTGTTAACCGGATTTTTGTAAATTGAGTGAGTATTTAATGACAGAGAAAGTGAAGCTCTTTAAGAATATTTTGGTTCACCCGAAAAGCCTTCTTCTCATCTTGCTTGTAACAGCTATCATTGTAGCTGCATCAGTCACTATTGAACTGAATCAGAGTAAAAGTGAAATGCTTGAGTTGATGGAAAAGCAAGGACATTCACTTCTCGAAACACTCCTTACATCTTCTCAACATGCGCTGCTTTCCTACAATAAAATTGAAGCCGAAGTTAAGCAGAGACTTCTTAGTAACGCAGTTATGATAAAACTGCTTTACGAAAAAAGAATGGTTAGCGATGATTTGTTAAGCAAGATTGCTAACGACAATAAAATCTTCCGGATTAATATTTTTGATAAGAGCGGCAGAAAACGTTTCAGCAGCAATAAAGAAATTCACATCGGTTTAACACCGCAAAATAGCCCGATGGATTATTTGGCACCAATTTTTGAAGGTGATGAGGATACAATAATTATCGGGATGAAACGGGCAAGATTTCTTGATGAACAACGATATGCTTTAGCTGTTTCTGCAAATGATAGAAGCGCAATTGTACTCAACATCAACGCCGAAGAGCTGCTTAATTTCCGTCAACAAGTTGGTTTTGGTATCCTTCTTAGAAATGTAACAGAGAACAAGCAGATTGTTTATGCCGCGCTTCAAGATGAAAAAGGAATTATTGCCGGCTCGGGCAACATCAGCAATTTAGAAAGCATTGATTCATCCGCGTTGTTAAAAGAAATTGTTGCTAAGAATAATTACAGATGGCGGATCGCGGAACATTCAAGCGTAAAAGTTTTTGAACTGCTGCATTCATTCATCTTCGAAGGAAAGGTAATCGGGATTTTCCGCTTGGGTTTATCTTTAGAACCGTTGGATAAGATAAACGATAGATTAACCCGCCGTCTAATTTTTCTCGGAATTATTTTCTTAGTATTTGGCTTTATAACTCTTTCGATGATTTTCATTCGCCAGAATTTTGATTTGCTCTCAAAAAAATTCAAAGTGATCGAATCATACTCCTCCCAAATAATTGAAAACGTGAGTGACGGAATTATTGTTTTAGATAAGCAAAGGAAAGTTAAATCAATAAACAGTTCGGCTGAAAAACTTCTTAACGTTGCAGGCAAAGAAATTGGCGGCGCAGATTTTAAAATATTATTTACCGGCAGCGGATGTGAATTTTTGCTCGATGATGAATCTACTATTGCCGATGTTGAATGTATAATTGCCGGGAGAAAAAGAATTCTGCTGATTTCTAAAAGTGTTTTTACGGATGAGAATCATGATGATAATATGATTCTTGTAATTAGAGATTTGACAGAACAGAAAAGACTGGAAGAACAAATTATACGCGGAGAGCGGTTAACAGCTATGGGCGAGCTTGCTTCATCAGTTGCTCACGAAATTCGAAATCCGCTTAATTCGATTGG